>JAAYAO010000502.1 GCA_012719335.1 Propionibacterium sp.
CCGTGTACATGGGGCTGATGAGGGCGCGAACGGGCGCGATGCCGATCGAACCTTCGTCGAGGTGGATCGTGGCGTATGCGAAATCACCTGGCTCCACGACCCTGTAAGCGGCCAAGTCGCGACTGAACACTTGCTTGCTGAAGTACTCGAGACTTGGGACGAAGCCCGCGTGCTTGGTGACCGAATAGACGGGCCACTCCGAATCGAGGCCAGCCTTCTTTCCGGCGCCTCGTACCAGTTCGCCCAACGCCACCATCTTCACGACAGCATCCCCTTCAACTCCGCCAGACCGTCCGCGATCTCCTCTTCCAGCTTCTCGATGTCCGCAATGATCTCCAGCGGATCGCGATGCTCCACCTCGTCGTACTCGATCTCCTTGTACCGGTTCAGCGACAGGTCGTACCCCTGCTCGACGATCTCGGCCTTGGGCACCAGGAACGACTGCTCCGTGCGGGCCCGCTCCTTCTCCGACGTTTCCCGCGAAGCCCACCGCGCCAGCACGTCCGGCAGGTCATTGGCCTCGACCGGGTTGCGCTTGTCGTCCAGCGAGAATCCGTCCGCGCGCACGTCGTAGAACCAGACGTCCTCGGTGCCGCCGGAGTCGGTCTTGGTGAACAGCAGAATCGCGGTCGACACCCCGGCATACGGCCGGAACACGCCCGAGGGCAGCTTGACCACCGCGTCCAGTCGTTGTTCCTCGACCAGCATCCGCCGCAGGCTCTTGTGCGCCTTCGATGACCCGAACAGCACCCCGTCCGGCACGATCACCGCGGCCCGGCCACCGGTCTTGAGGAGTTTCAGGAACAGCGCCAGGAACAGCAACTCGGTCTTCTTGGTTTTCACCATCTGCTGCAGGGCCTTGCTGGTCGACTCGTGGTCGAGTGATCCGGCAAACGGCGGGTTGGCCAGAATCAGCGAGTACCGCTCGGCATCCCCGGCACTGGCCCCCTCCGACAGTGAATCCCGGTACCGGATGTCGGGGGCTTCGATGCCGTGCATCAGCATGTTCATGCTGCCGATCCGCAGCATGGTGCGGTCGAAGTCGAAGCCGTGAAACATGCTGTGGTGAAAGTGGCGGCGCTGCGCCGCGTCGGTCAGCACTCCGGGGTGCTGCTCACGGACGTACTCACTCGCCGCGACCAGAAACCCGGCGGTGCCGCAGGCCGGGTCGCAGATCTCGTCCTCCGGCTTCGGTGCCATCAGCTCAACCATCAACCCGATGATGTGCCGCGGGGTGCGGAACTGGCCGTTCACGCCGGCCGAGGCGATCTTCGACAGCAGGTACTCGTAGAGGTCGCCGTTGGTGTCGCGGTCGTCCAGGTCGATGTCGTCGAGCAGGTCGACCACCCGGCCGAGCAGGGCCGGGGTCGGGATCGTGTACCGGGCGTCCTTCATGTGTTCGCCGTAGGTCGACCCGTCACCGCCGAGCGCGCGCAGGAAGGGGAAGACCTCCTCGCTCATGGTGGCGTGCATGTCGTCGGTGTCGGCGTTCTTGAGTTGGCTCCACCGCAGGTGCTGTTGGCTGTCGAGAAAGACCGGGTCCTCGATCGGCTTGCCGGTGAGGTTGGCGCGGCGCTCGGCGAGGGTGTGGCGGTCGTCCAGGCGCCGCATGAACAGCAGGTAGGTGATCTGCTCGATGACCTCCAGCGGATTGCTGATGCCGCCCGACCAGAAGGCATCCCAGACGCGATCAATCTTGTTCTTCAGCCCGCCGGTGATCATGGCTGGGACTCTATCGACATGGACACGCCGTATGCTCAGCCGGATGGCGGCTCTTCGGGACTACAGCGGGCGGGAGTTCGCGCGGTTGATCAGCAAGCTGCCCGCACACTTGCCGATCTCCGATCGCTATGAAGCAGATCATCTACCC
>JAAYAO010000063.1 GCA_012719335.1 Propionibacterium sp.
CGCCGCGAACGGTTTCGTCGACGGCTACGTGATTCAGGGCGGGGTGCTGAAGAAGGAGTCCGGCGGTGGGGTGTCCCAAGGTGCGACCACGATCTTCAACGCGGCCTTCTTCGCCGGCCTGGAGGACGTCGAACACCACCCGCACACCCTGTACTTCGATCGGTACCCGGCCGGACGGGAAGCGACCGTCTACTACGGCTCGCTGGATCTGCGCTTCAAGAACGACACCGATCACGGGGTGATCGTGACCGCCTCGCGCTCGTCGTCCTCGCCCGGTAGCCGTGGCTCGTTGACGGTCAGCATCTGGGGCACCAGCCCCTGGGACGAGATCCGGTCGCCGGAACCCACCAAGTCCGGCTTCTACTCCGGCACCACCCGCACCCGGTCGGGCCCCGACTGTGAGTACCAGGCGCCCATCCAGGGCTTCACCGCCTCGTACTACCGGGCCTTCATCAAGGACGGCAAGGAGGCGAAGCGGGAGAACTTCTCGCACACCTACCACGCCGGGGACGAGATCCGCTGCGAGTGACCACCCGTGCAGGTGGAGGGGATGGGGCCCGTGAGACACTCCGTGGGCCCGATCCCCACCGACATGCTCGGGGGCATACTCTGGGTCCGTTGAGTTTTGCCTGCGCGAAGGAGCCGTTGTGACCTACATCATCACCCAGCCTTGCGTCGACCTGAAGGACAAGTCGTGCGTCGAGGAATGCCCCGTGGATTGCATCTACGAGGGCAATCGGATGCTCTACATCCATCCCGATGAGTGCGTCGACTGCGGTGCCTGCGAACCGGTCTGCCCGGTGGAAGCGATCTTCTACGAGGACGACACCCCCGCCGAATACGCCGAGTACTACGACGCCAACGTCCAGTTCTTCGACGGTCTGGGGATGCCCGGCGGCGCCGCCAAGATGGGCCCCATCGACAAGGATCACCCGCTCGTCGCTGCGCTGGATCCGCAAGAACACGACAAGTGAGCCGCGATCTGGCCGGCCGGCTGCCCGACTTTCCGTGGGACTCGCTGGCCGGTGCCGCGGCCCGCGCCCGGGCCCACCCGGACGGGATCTGTGACCTGTCGGTGGGCACCCCGGTCGACCCGACCCCGGATGTCGCCAAGGAAGCCCTGACCGCTGCCGCCGAGGCGCCCGGCTACCCGACGGTGGCCGGCACCGACGAGGTGCGGCGGGCGATTCACGATTACCTCACCGGCCGGTGGTCGGCCAGTGGCCTCGACCCTGCCGCGGTGCTGCCGCTGATCGGCACCAAGGAGTTCGTCGGCTGGTTGCCGACCCTGCTCGGCCTGGGCGCCGAGGACACCGTGGTGATCCCGCCGGTGGCCTACCCGACCTACGAGGTCGGAGCCCTGACCGCCGGTGCTGCGGTCGTCATCGCGCCCGACGATCCGGACGACCTCGGTGAGCTCCGGCCCGCCCTGGTGTGGCTGAACTCCCCGGGCAACCCCACCGGCGAGATCTGGGACGCCCCCCGGCTGCGTCGCTGGGTCGACTGGGCCCGGGAGCGGGGCGCGATCGTGGCCTCCGACGAGTGCTACGGCGAATTCGGCTGGGACGCCGAACCGGTCTCGGTGCTGGACGCCCGGGTCAACGACGGCGACTGCACCGGCCTGCTGGCGGTGCACTCCCTGTCGAAACGATCCAATGTGGCCGGGTATCGGCTCGGCTTCGTAGCCGGTGATGCCGAAGTGGTGCCGAACCTGATCGGGTTGCGCAAGCACCTGGGCATGATGATGCCCGCCCCGATGCAGCACGTGATGACGGTGCTGCTCGGCGATCAGGCCCACGTCACCACCCAACGCGAACGCTACCTGCGCCGCCGCGCCGTGCTCGCCGAGGCGCTGACCGGCGCCGGATTCCGGGTCGACCACTCCGAGGGGTCGCTCTACCTGTGGGCCACCCGCGACGAGAACTGCCGCGCCACCGTCGACTGGCTGGCCGACCGCGGCATCCTGGTCGCCCCCGGCGATTTCTACGGCGACCGCGGCACCCGACACGTCCGGGTCGCGCTCACCGCCACCGAGGAACGGATCGAAGCCGCCGCAGCCCGGCTGTCAACCGGCCGCTGAGCCCCGCCGCCGGTTGAGTCGGTCGTGACCGGCGCATCTGTTACGTGGTTGAGCAGTCCGCGCCCGACGCCCCCCTTTACGGTGGTTGAGCAGGCCGCGTAGCGGCCGTGTCGAAACCCCGTGAGTGTTGCTGGTTTCGACGAGCTCAACCGACGCAACTCGGCGGGCGCAACTCGCCGCGCTCAACCGACGCAAGTTTCTACGCTGGTTGAGCCGGTCGCGAAGCGGCCGTGTCGAAACCCCGTGAGTGTTGCTGGTTTCGACGAGCGGCAGCCGACTTGTTCAGTTGGCGTGCAGGTCGGCGTTCAGGGTGATGCCGTGGCCGTCGCGGGCGCGGGCTTCGACGGCACCGGTGACCGAGTTGCGGATGAACTGCAGGTTCGACTGACCCGACAGCTCCAGGGCCTTCACCACTCGGCCGTCGGCCAGGGTGACCTTGGTGCCGGCGGTGACGTACAGCCCGGCTTCGACGATGCAGTCGTCGCCCAGGGCGATGCCGATGCCGGCGTTCGCGCCGAGCAGGCAACGCTCGCCGATGGTGATCACCTGGGTGCCGCCACCGGATAAGGTGCCCATGATCGAGGCGCCACCACCCACGTCGGAGCCGTCCCCGACCACCACACCGGCCGAGATCCGGCCCTCCACCATCGAGGTGCCCAGGGTGCCGGCGTTGAAGTTCACGAAGCCCTCGTGCATCACGGTGGTGCCCTCGGCCAGGTGGGCGCCCAGGCGGACGCGGTCGGCGTCGGCGATCCGGACGCCCGAGGGGACGACGTAGTCGACCATGCGGGGGAACTTGTCGACCGAGTACACGGTCACCGGGCCGCGGGCCAGCAGCTTCGCGCGGGTGGCCTCGAAGCCGGTGACCTCGCAGGGGCCGAA
>JAAYAO010000503.1 GCA_012719335.1 Propionibacterium sp.
ATGCCGATGATCTTCGAGAAGCGCCAAGCCGGCGGGGTGATCGGCTGGACGGCCGCGATCGCCGCTTTCGGTCCCTTCCTCTTCGGTGTCGGCCTGACCCTGATGAGCCCGACGACGTTCTACATCATCGGCGCCGTCTGGGCCGTCGGCTGCATCATCATCACCTGGTGGCGCTACGCCCGGAAGGGAGCCCCCAAGCCGAGCTGACCCACCGTACCGGCCGGTGGAGCATGCGTCGGTGCTGCTGTGCGTCGGTTGAGCAGGCCGCGTAGCGGCCGTGTCGAAACCAGCCCGCCCGGTCGCTGGTTGCGCAGATCGCGGTGTCTCCTGTGCGTCGGTTGAGCAGACGGGTAGCCGCGGGTGTTTGCGGTGCGTGGGTTGAGCAGGCCGCGTCGCGGCCGTGTCGAAACCAGCACAACTCCGGGGCGGGCCGGGGGTTTCGACACGCGCGCTGCTCAACCGACGTTGGAGGACGACGTGGCGTTGCGCTCGACCGACGATGGGACGACGTGGTGCGCTGCTCTGCCGCCGTTGCGGGCCGTGGGTCAGACGTGGCCGGCGCCGTCCAACTGTTCGATGATGTAGGTGAGCAGGGAGCCGACCACGGCGACCGTGTCGCGCACGCCGCCGCGGGAGCCGGGGGCGTTCACGATCAGCACCGGGGGTGAGCCGGGCAGGGTGATCACCCCGGCGACGCCGCGCGACAACAGGGCACGCGGTTCCGCGGTGGCGCCGCGACGGCGGATCTCCTCCATCAGGCCGGGGATCTCGTGGGCAATCAGGTCGCGGGTCACCGCCGTGGCCACATCACCGGGAGCGATACTCGCCCCACCGACGGTGAACACGATCCGGGCACCCTCGGCGATGGCGGCTTCGATCGCCCGCTGCAGGTCGGCCGGATTCTGGGGGACGACCACCGCCTGCCCCACCTCGAGACCCAGTTCACCGAGCGATTGGCGCAACACCGGCCCGGCCCGATCCTCGCTGCGATCCTCGGCAGCCCGATTGGAACAGGTGATCACCACAGCCCGGTAACTCATGGCATCAGCTTAAGGAAACCTCCGCTGCAATAACCAGATCCTGCCAGCCCATTCCGACGGTCTTGAACACATTCGGACGATCGGTGGCCCGGGTGACCTCACCGCGCACCACCTGCCGGATCGGGTGCAGATCGGCCTCGGTGAGGGTGCCCTCGGCGATGGCCAGAATCACGTCCCCGGCTTCGCGCAGCGCGGTGGCGACGTCCTCGACCACCACCAGGGAACGGCCCATCAGGGCGGCATCCAGTTCGCGTCGGTCGGGTTCGTGCGAGCCGATCACCACCACGCAGGCGCCGTCGGACACCCACTCCCCGGCCAACACCGGTTCGGCCGCAGAGGTGCACACCACGATCAGTTCGGCCGTCCCGACCGCCCCGGGCAGCCCCGCCCGGTCGACCACCGTGCAGGGCAACCCCAGGGCGGTGATCTCGTCGGCGCTCGCGGTCGCGCGGGCCCGGTTGCGGGCATGCAGGACGGCCCGGCGTGGTTGCCGGATCGTCAGCAGTGCCTCGGCGTGGGCGAGGGTTTGGGGTCCGCTGCCGAGGAACACCACCGTGTCGACGTCGGCGGCGCACAGGGCGTCCACCCCCAGCATCGACACCGCCGGGGTGCGCAGATTCGTCAACGAGGTGCCCTCGATCAGAGTGGTCGGGGTGAGGGTCTCGGTGTCGAACAACACGTACCAGGCTTGGATCCGCGGTAGACCGACCGCCGGGTTGTCGGGTGCCACGGTCAGCACCTTGACCCCACTCGCCCCACCCACCGTGGCCGGCATCAACAACACCTGCCCCGCTCCCGCCGGGGCGGCCGTGCGGGGCGGGTCGTCGGCCGGATCGAACCCGGCCAACAGTGCCTCGTGCAGCAACCGGCGGGCAGCGTCCGGACTCACCCGGGCACGCACCTGCTCGGCATCGATCCAGACCGGGCCGGACATGGCGTCTCCCTTCGCGGGCGGGGTGGGTTCAGGATGTCCAAGCTCGCCACAGGGCGGCGTACCGGCCGTCGCGGGCCAGGAGCTCGTCGTGTGAGCCGAGTTCGGCGATCTTACCGTCGATCACCACCGCGATCCGGTCGGCGTCGTGGGCGGTGTGCAGCCGGTGGGCGATCGCGACCACGGTGCGTCCGGTCAGCAGGGTGCCGATCGAACCCTCCAGGTGCCGGGCGGTGGCCGGGTCGATCAGTGAGGTCGCCTCGTCCAGCACCAGGGTGTGCGGGTCGGCCAACACCAGCCTGGCCAGGGCGATCTGTTGCGCCTGGGCCGGGGTGAGTTCGGTATTGCCCGCCCCCACCACGGTGTGCACCCCGTCGGGGAAGGCCGACACCCACCCCCAGGCGTCCACGGTGCGCAGGGCCCGCTCGACCTCGTCCGGGCCGGCGTCCTCACGCGCCAACACGATGTTGTCGCGGATCGTGCCCTTGAAGACGTGATGTTCCTGGGTGACCAGCGCCACCTCGGTGCGCAGGGTCTCCAACGGCAGTTGCAGCAACCCGGCCCCACCGACGGTGACCGTGCCGGTGCGGGGGCCGTTGATGCCGGCCAGCAGGCGGCTCAGCGTCGATTTGCCCGACCCGGACGGGCCGACCACCGCCAACCGTTCGCCCGGAATCAGTGCGACGTCGATGCCGTGCAGCACGTCCACGCCCTCGCGGTAGGCGAACCGCAGGTCGGTGCCGACCAGGTCGCTGCCGACCGGACGATCCGGGCCCACCTCGCGGTCGGCGGGGATGGCGGCGATACCGAGCAGACGCGAGGTGGACGACAGGCCCACCTGCAGATAGTCGAGACTCATGATCAGGTGGTTCACCGGGGTGACCAGGGCCTGGATGTACAACAGGGCGGCGGTCACCTGACCCAGGGTCACCCATCCGTTGCCGACCCCGACCCCACCGAGCAGCACGGTCAGCACCAGGGGCAGTTTGAACGACAGGTCGATACCGGTGAACAGCAGATTGCGCAGCGCCACGGTGTACCGCTCGGCCTGCCCGGTGACGTGCAGGTCGTCGGTATTGCGGCGGTGGCGATCATCGGCCAACCGCAGGGCCTCGACGGTGCGGGCACCCTCGACGGTTTCGGTGAGGGTGCTGTTGATACCCGAGTAGGTGGCGCCCTCGGCGATATAGGCCGGTTGGGCCTTGCGCAGGTAGGGGCGGGCGACAATCACCACCGCGATCGCCGACAACACCGCCGGAATCGCCATGAACCACGAGTTCAGCACCACCGCCACCAGGGTGAGCACGGTGGTGACCGAGGCGATCATCGCCTGCGGCAGGGCGAACCGCACCGTTTCGCTCATGCTCGACACATCGCGGGTGACCCGGGTGACCAGGTCGCCGGTGCTGGCACTCTCGACCCGGCCGAGCGGGAGCCTCAGGACGGTGCGTACCACCGATTCGCGGGCCGCGGCGAGCACATCCTGACCCAGCACCGAGGATGACCAGCGGGCCAGGAAGGTGAACACGGTCTGGGTCACCACCGCGATCAGCACCACCACCGCCAACGAATCGATCAGCGACTCGGTGACCCGGTCGGTGCCGGCCAGATCGACCAGGTGACCCAACAGCCGGGGCACCACCAGGCCCGCGGCGGCGGCCACCGCGTTGAGGGCGATCGTGGCAGCCACCCAGCCCTTGCGGGCGCGGAACAGGTCCTTGGCGAAGGCGCCCACCGCCCCGGAACGTGCCACCGGAAGCCCCCGGGCCGGGTTGCGGGAGCCGTCGAAGGCCTCTTGGGCGCGCTGGGCCCGCAGCTTGTGCCGGACGCGCCAGGCCGCAGCGGTGCGCGGCGCCCCGGCCGGGTCGAGTACCGGTGGGATGGCCGGGGGACGGTCGGTGTCGTCCTGCCAGGTGCGGGCCGAGGCGGTGGCGAACTCGTCGGCGAGGGTGTGCTCAGACATCGGAGGGCTCCTCGTCGAAGGCCCGCAGCACGGTGCGTCGGTAGCCGAGGTGGTGCTCGGCCAGGTCCTCGTGGGTGCCGACCGCCGACACTTCGCCGTCCTCGATGAACACGACCCGGTCGGCGGTGCGCAACAGCAGTGGGGAGGCCGACACCACCACGGTGGTGCGCCCGCGCCGGTACTCGGCCAGCCGGGTGGCGATCGCGGCCTCGGTGTGGGCGTCCACCGCCGAGGTGGGTTCGACCAGGATCAACACATCGGGGTCGATGCCCAGGGCCCGGGCCAGCACCAGACGTTGCCGCTGACCGCCGGACAGGCCGCGGCCGCGTTCGTCGATCCGGCCCTGCCAGCCGTCGGCGAAGGTCAGATGGACGTCCTCGGCGGCTGCCACTCGGATCACCCGCTCGGCCTGCTCGCGGCTCATTCGGCCGTGCGGGTCGATCAACTCCTGCAGGGTGCCGGCGAACACCTGGGATGCGGCGTCGCTGACCAGGACGTGTTCGCGCACCTCGTCCAACGGCAGGTCGGACAGGTCGATGTCGTCGGCGGTGACCTGCCAGGGGGCGCGGGCGGTGTGTTCATCGCGGCTCACCAGCCGGGCCCGGCGGGCCTGTCGTTCGGCACGGGCGGCGGCCCTGGCCCTGCGACCGCTGACCTCGCCGAGGTCCTCCGAGACCGGCTCGGAATCCCGGGGCAGGTACCGGCCGAGGCGGTCGGCGATGGCTGCGGTGGTGTCGGGCTGGGCGGCGGCCAGCACCGTGAGCCGGCCGGGGGCGATGGTCACCCCGGAGCGTTGGTCGTGCAGGGTGGCGTTCGGCCAGTCGAC
>JAAYAO010000504.1 GCA_012719335.1 Propionibacterium sp.
GCAGGCTGACCCCGTCCAGCGGTGCCTGGGTGGTGCCGTCGACCACCTCGGGCATCGGGATGCCGGCCAGGTCGAGGATCGTCGGGGCGATGTCGTTGACGTGGCCGAACTGGCTGCGCACTTGGCCGGGGGTGTCGATACCGGCCGGGTAGCTGAGCACCATCGCGTTGCGGGTGCCGCCCAGGTGGGAGGCGATCTGTTTCACCCATTGCAGCGGGGTGGACATCGCCCACGCCCAGCCGGCCGGGTACTGGGCGTAGGAGTCGGGGCCGCCGAGTTGGTGCAGCCCGGCCAACTGGGCGGCGAGTGGTTCCTGCAGGCCCTGCAGGGCGCCCATGTAGTTGATCGATCCGGGTGGGCCGCCCTCGGCCGAGCCACCGTTGTCGCCGACGATGTAGACGAACAGGGTGTTGTCGAAGATGCCCTGGGCCTTGAGTTCGTCGACGACCTTGCCGATCTGCACGTCGGTGTGTTCGAGGAATCCGGCGTAGACCTCCATCATCCGGGCGGCGACGGTGCGCTGGTCGTCGTCGAGGCTGTCCCAGGCCGGGATCGCGTCGGGTCGCGGGGTCAACCGGGTGCCCTCGGGTACCGCGCCGGCGGCGATCTGGTCGGCGAGCATCCGTTCGCGGATCGCGTCCCAGCCCTCGTCGAAGCGTCCGGCGTACTTGTCGGCCCAGCGCAGCGGCACCTGCAGGGGGGCGTGAGTGGCGCCGGGGGCGAGGTAGGCGAAGAACGGACGGTCGGGGGTGGCGGCCCGCTGCAACCTGATCCAGTCGATCGTCCGCGCGGCCAGGTCCTCGCTGACGTGATAGTCGGGGTCGGTGGACGGGGTGACCGGTGCGGTGCCCTCGTACAGGGAGGGCTCGTACTGGTTCGTCTCCCCGCCCAGGAAACCGTAGAAGTGGTCGAACCCGACCCCGGTCGGCCACCGGTCGAAGGGGCCGGCCTGCGAGCACTCCCAGGCCGGGGCGAGGTGCCATTTGCCGAAACAGCCGGTGGCGTAGCCGTTCAGTTGCAGAACCCGGGCGATGGTGGCGGTCTCCTCGCGCAGCACCCCGTTGTAGCCGGGATGGTCCCACGCGGAGTTGAGCACCGTGCCCACCCCGGTGACGTGGGCGTCACGGCCGGTCAGCAGGCTGGCGCGGGTCGGGGAACAGATCGCGGTGGTGTGGAACCGGTTGTACCGCAGGCCGTCGGCGGCCAGGGCGTCCAGTGCGGGGGTGTCGACCACACCCCCGAAGGTGCCCGGGGCACCGAATCCGACATCGTCGAGCAGGACGACGACAACGTTGGGCGGGGTGTGTTCGGCGGCCATGGGCACGGGTCCTGTCCTGGTCGAAAACCTTTCCGAACGGACTTTAAGGCCTTGAACTTAAGGGGTCCAGTGTTTTCCCGCCCACCGGCGCCGGGTCACAGCCAGGTGACGTGCGGGGCGAGCAGGGCGTACCCGACGAAGGCGCCGATGTCGAGCAGGGTGTGGCAGATCACCAGCGGCATCACCCGCCGCCACCGCTGGTAAACCAGACCCAGCACGATGCCCATCGCGACGTTGCCCAGCGCCATGCCCGGGCCCTGGTAGAGGTGGTAGGCGCCGCGGATCAGCGCGGAGGTGATGATCACCACCGGCCAGCGCCACCGCAGTTCGCGCAGCCGGGTGAACAGCCAGCCGACCATCACCACCTCCTCGGCCGCGCCGTTCATGAACGCTGCCCCGATCAGCACCGGGATGGTCCACCAGTTCGCGGCCAGGTTCGCCGCGACGATCTCGGCGCTCAACCCCAGTTCGCGGGCGGCCAGGTACACCCCCAGCCCGGGGATGCCGATCAGTGCGGTCAACCCGACCGCGGCGGCCAGATCGCGGCCCGGGCGGCGCAGGTCGAACCCGATCGTGGCGAACGGACGGCCGTGGCTGAGGTACAGCAGGTAGAGCACCAACACCACCGGCACCAGGCCGAAGGCAATGTTGGCGAGCTGGTAGGTGAGGTCGAGCCAGGGCCGGTCGGGCACCACCGAGGAGTTCATCGTGGCCCGCTGGTCGGCGATCACCTCTGGGCGGGTCAGCCGTTCGATCAGCCGCAGGATCGCGTACACCGCGCTCTGGCCGAAGGTGACCGCCAACACCACCCAGACCTCGACCCCGGGCCGTCCCGGCCGCGGTGTCGGCCCGGGTTCGGCCGGGGACGTCATGGGGCGACTCGGGTGCGGTACCGGTACCGGTGGTGTTCGGTGAAGCCGAGTTGGTCGTACATCGCCAGGGCCGGGTCGTTGCCGGCCACCACCTGCAGGTAGGCGTGGTCGGCGGGGCTGTCGGCGGCGAGCAGTTGGGTGATCGCCCGGCCCAGGCCGCGGCGGCGGTGCCGGGGGTGCACCTCGACACAGGAGATGCCCAGCCAGTTCTCCGCGGTGGCGCCGCGGCCGATCGCGGCCGGGCCGTGTTCGTCGGCCAAGGTCAGGTACCGGGCCGGGCCGGCCTGCAGCACCGGCTGTGCCCGGGGGTCGGCGCCCTCCCCGCCGCGCAGCAGGGTCATCCAGTCGGGGGTCGGTTCGTCGTGCCAGATCGGCCGGAAGCCCTCGGGCAGGTGCGCGGGGCCGGCAGCGGGCCCGGTGAGGTCGGCGACCAGGACGTGGGTGGCTTCGTCGGTGTGCCACCCGGCCGCCTCGGCGGCGGCGTCCACCTCGGCGACCGAGGGGCCGGCGTCGCGGGTCTCGCCGAGCGGTTCACCGTCGGTGTTCAGGGTGATCTGCAAGCGTCCGGGCAGCCCCCGGTGGCGGTAGAACTCCTCGACCGCGGTCAGGGCGTCGGTGATCGGCAGGCCGGGATCCCCGGCGATCAGGGTGGAGTTCGCCCGGCCCGTCCAGCCCAGCCCGGCGCGGATCAGCCAGCCGCCGAGCCGGAACCGTTCCAGGCCCGGCCAGCCGTGGGTGGCGACCCGTTCCACATCGAGCGGGGTGGAGACCGGACGCACCATCCGGGGGCCGGTCTCGCGGCGGTGGGTGATCCGGGAGCGTTCCACCCATTGCGGGCCGGAGTCGGTGGGCAACACGATCAGATGCGGCCCGTCCACCCCCAAGGGGTTCCCGACCAGGTCACGGGCGCCGTCGTCGGATTCGATGCGCAGCGACACCCGGGCCGCCCCGGCCGGTGGTGCCGACACCAGGGTGACGGCGTCGTTCACCGCTGCCCCAGGTGGGTGCGGGTGAACTCGAGGGCCTCGGCCAGATCCTTCTCCCGTTGGGCGCGCGAGCCCGACTTGCGGGTGTTCACCTCCAACACCACATGGCCCCGGTAGCCGCGGTCGGTCAACGCCGCCAACACCTTGTCGGCCTGCTGGTTGCCGTGCCCGGGAATCAGATGTTCGTCGTTGAACGACCCCATCCCGTCGGTCAGGTGCAGATGCTGCAACCGGTCGCCCCAACTGTGCACCATGTCCAGGGACTGCACCCGGGCGGTCGCGGCATGGGACAGGTCGAGGGTGAGGGCGTCGTAGTCGAGGTCGGTGGGGTCCCAGCCGGGCTGGTAGGCCTTCAGCTCACCGGCGGGGGTGCGCCACGGGTACATGTTCTCGACACAGAAGGTGACGTTGTGTTCCTCGTTGAGCCGGCGCACCCCGGCGATGAAGTCGGTGGCGTAGCCGCGTTGCCACACGAACGGTGGGTGCACCACCACCACGTCCGCGCCGAGTCGTTCGGCGACCTCGGCCGAACGCACCAACTTGTCCCACGGGTCACTGCCCCAGACCCGTTGGGTGACCAGCAGGGTGGGGGCGTGGATCGCAACCACCGGGATCTGGTGATAGTCGCGCAGTTTCTCCACCGCGTCCACGTCGGCGGCCACCGGGTCGATGCCGACCATCACCTCGACCCCGTCGTAGCCCAGTCGGCCAGCCAACTCGAAAGCACTGGACGTCGACTCGGGGTACACCGAGGACGTCGACAGGGACACCTTGGGGCTGGGGTCGGTAGTCACAACCCCCACAGTAGTGGGCCCCGGGTTGTGGGTGCTGTTCGGTCGTCCGGACGGGCGTTCGCGGCGGTTCCGCGGGGCCGTGGGCGCCCGGGGCGGGTCGGATTCGACCCGGTTACCAGCGAGCGAACCGAGTCGTGAACAATAGGCGCATGCGATTCGACCACCTCTCATATGCAGCCGGACCGGAAGGCTTGGCGGCCGCCGCCGCCATGCTGAGCGAGCAATTGGGAGTGGACACGATCGACGGCGGGTTCCACCCCCGGTTCGGCACCCGGAACCGGCTGATTCCGTTTCGGGACAACAAGTACCTGGAGATCGTCGAGGTGCTGGAGCACCCGGTCGCGGAGAAGGCGCCCTTCGGTCAGGTGGTGCGCCGGCGCAGTGAAGCCGGTGGCGGTTGGCTGTCGTGGGCGGTGTCGGTGGCAGACCTGGCCCCCTTCGAGGCCCGCCTGGGCCGCAAGGCGGTCGACGGTTCGCGGCAATTCCCCGACGGACGGCGGCTGGAATGGCGCCAGTTGGGCGTCAAGGGCACCCAGGCCGACCCGCAGTTGCCGTTCTTCCTGCAGTGGGTCAGTGGCCCCGATCTGCAGCCCAGCGCACTGCCGGGCGAACTCGACCTGGTGCGGGTGGAGATCGGCGGCGACCGGGACCGGCTGGAGGAATGGCTCGGCGGCGATGCCGACGAACTGCTCAACGGTGACCCTATGATCGAATGGACCGCCCCGCACGGCCTGCCGGGCATCGTGGCGGTGCATTTCAACACCCCGCGCGGGATGATTCGCCTCTGACCCCGTCGCCCGCCGACGCCGCCGGCGGTGGGGCGTATGGTTCGGTGTTGTGAGCGTGCGTTTTCGTCCCGAAGTCGCGGCCATGCCCCGCTACGTCCCGGGCAAGCCGCCCAGCCCCGGCCCCGACGGGCGGGCCTACAAACTGGCCAGCAACGAGAATCCCTTCGACCCGCTGCCCAGTGTGCGGGCCGCGTTGGCCGAGTGTGCGATGAACCGGTACCCCGACCCGGGCAATGCCGCGATCGCCGAGGCCCTGGCGGCGAAACTCGGGGTGCCGGCCGACCATCTGGTGTTCGGCACCGGGTCGGTGCAGGTTCTGGCCCAGTTGCTCAGCGCCACCTGCGGGCCCGGCGACGAGGTGGTGTACCCGTGGCGCAGCTTCGAGGCCTACCCGTTGGCGGTGCAGATGACCGGGGCGAGCGGGGTGCCGGTGCCGCTGGCCGGGGCCGAACACGACCTGGCCGCGATGGCCGCGGCGGTGACCGACCGCACCCGGGCGGTGCTGCTGTGCACCCCGAACAACCCGACCGGCCCGGCTTTGGGGGCGGCGGCGGTGGCATCCTTCATCGCCGAGCTGCCGGGCGATGTGCTGGTGGTGTTGGACGAGGCCTATGTCGAATACGTCACCGACCCGGACGCGGTGCGCGGCCTGACGGTGGTGTCGGCCCACCCCAATGTGGTGTCGTTGCGCACCTTCTCCAAGGCGTACGGGCTGGCCGGGTTGCGGGTCGGGTATGCGGTGGCCGATCCCTCGATCACCGCGGTTGTGCAGGCCGCGACCATGCCGTTCGCCACCTCGGTGCCGGCCCAGGTGGCGGTGCTGGCGTCGCTGGCGGCCGGCGACGAACTGGACGCCCGGGTGTCGGCGGTGGTCGCCGAACGGGAACGGGTGCTGTCCGGGCTGGCCGAGCACGGGTACGAGGTGCCGTCGGCGCAGGGGAACTTCTTCTGGTTGGCCGCCGGTACCCGGGGGTTGTCCGCGGCGGCCTGGTCCGACCGGTTCGACGCGGTGGGCCTGTCGGTGCGGGCCTTCCACACCGGTGGCCCCGGGGACGGGGTTCGGGTGTCGATCGGTGAGGTGGAGGCCAACGACCGCACCCTCGAGGTGATCGCCTCGGTCGGGGCGGCCTGACCGGCTGCCGGGCCGGGCGTGGTCGTCGATGCGGCGGATTGTCGGCGCGGATACATAGGCTGAGCCCATGGCGAAGAGCAGGTCGGAATTCCGGTGCACCGAATGCGGCTGGACCACCGTGCGGTGGGTCGGCCGGTGCGGGGAATGCCAGACCTGGGGTTCGGTGGTCGAATCAGCCGGACCGGCCGCCGCGGCGGCGGTGCAGTCACGGGTACCGGCCACCGCGGCCGTCCCGATCGGTGAGGTGCCGCTCAGCGCGGCCACCCGCAACCTGACCCGGATCGGGGAACTCGACCGGGTACTCGGTGGTGGGTTGGTGCCGGGGGCGGTGGTGCTGCTGGCCGGTGAACCGGGGGTCGGCAAATCCACCCTGCTGTTGGACGTTGCCGCCCACTGGGCCCGGGCGGACCGGCCCACCCTGTACGTCACCGGTGAGGAATCGGCCGCCCAGGTACGGTTGCGTGCCGAACGCACCGGGTCACTGACCGAGAACCTGTGGTTGGCCGCCGAGGACGACCTGGAGGTCATCCTGGGCCACATCGAACAGGTCGAACCGTCGCTGATGGTGCTGGACTCGGTGCAAACCGTGCGGGCCAGCGCCGACGGTTCGTCCGGGTCGGTCAGCCAGGTGCGCGAGGTCACCGGAGCGCTGGTGCGGGTGGCGAAACGCCGCGGGATGGCGGTGGTCATCGTGGGGCACGTCACCAAGGACGGCGCGATCGCCGGGCCGCGGTTGTTGGAACACCTGGTGGACGTGGTGCTGTCGTTCGAGGGGGATCGGCATTCGGGGTTCCGGATGGTGCGGGCCACCAAGAACCGGTTCGGGCCGGCCGACGAGGTCGGCTGTTTCGAGATGGGTGAGGGCGGCATCGTGGAGGTGACCGACCCGTCGGGGTTGTTCACCTCCCATCACGAGGAGCCGGTGCCGGGTACCGCGGTGACCGTGACGTTGGAGGGCCGCCGGCCTCTGCTGGCCGAGGTGCAGGCGCTGTTGGCGCCCACCGAACAGAACGCACGACGCACCACCCAGGGGGTGGATTCGGCGCGGGTGGCGATGATCGTGGCGGTACTGCACCGGCGGGTGCGGGTGTTGTCGGGGATCAACGACGTGTACGTCTCCACCGTCGGTGGGGCACGGGTGGTCGACCCGGCCGCCGACCTGGCGATCGCCCTGGCCCTGGCCACCGCAACCGCCAAGGCGGCGCCCTGGGGGCGGGTGGTGGCCCTGGGTGAGGTCGGATTGGCCGGCGAGTTGCGTCCGGTGCCGGCGATCTCGCGGCGCCTGAACGAGGCCGCCCGGTTGGGGTTCAACCTGGCGGTCGTCCCGGCCCGCAGCGAGTTCACCCCACCGGCCGGGATGCGGGTGATCGCCGCCCCCACCCTGGCCCGGGCCCTGGAGGAGCTCGCCGGGAGACCGCCCCGCGGGTGAACCGCCGACGGGCCCACTCAATACACTGGGGCCCGGAAACGGCCAACGAGGGAGTGCACCGGTGTCTACCAACCCCGAGCAAAAGTTGCGGCGCGTTCAGGCCCTGATCGCGCCGGGCACCCCGTTGCGGGAGGGGTTGGAACGGATCCTGCGCGGCCAGACCGGCGCACTGGTGGTGCTCGGTGCGGGCCGGGCGGTCACCCAACTGTCCACCGGTGGGTTCGAGTTGGACACCCCGTTCACCCCGACCGCGCTGCGTGAGTTGGCCAAGATGGACGGGGCGATCATCGTGACCGCGGACCTGACCCGGATCGTGGCGGCCGGGGTGCACCTGATGCCGTCCTCGGCCCTGGTCACCGACGAGGTCGGTACCCGGCATCGCACCGCCGACCGGGTGAGCCAACAAACCGGGGTGCCGGTGGTGACGGTGTCGTCATCGATGTCGACCATCGCCCTGTTCCTGGACGGTCACCGGCATCTGGTGGACACGTCCTTCCAGATCATCTCCCGGGCCAATCAGGCCCTGGCCACCTACGCGCGTTACACCGAACGGCTGCTGGACGTCTCCCGCAGGTTGTCGATTCTGGAAGCTCAGGATCAGGTGACTCTCAAGGACCTCGCCCACGTGCTGCAGCGCCTCGAAATGGTCCGCCGCCTGGGCCACGAACTCGAGGGCTACGTGGTCGAACTCGGTACCGACGGGCGGCTGTTGGCGCTGCAGTTGCACGAACTCGAGCCGGGTACCGACGAACTGCTGGACCTGTTGTTGCGCGACTACCCGCCGACCGAGGAACACCGGCCCGATCTGTTGGCCGAACTCAGCAGCGACGAGTTGCTGGATCCGCAAGCGGTCGCCCGAGCAGCCGGCTACCCCGATCCCCTCGACGCCCGGCTGACCGTCCACGGTTATCGCCAACTCGCCCAGATCCAGCGCCTGCCGACCGTGGTGGCCGAGCGGTTGTTGGAGCATTTCGGGGGCCTTCAGGGGTTGATGGGCGCGACCATGGCCGAGTTGCTCGATGTCGAGGGGATCGGCGACAGCCGCGCCCGGCTGGTACGTGATGGGCTGATGCGCCTGTCGGAGTCGATCTACGAAACGTGAGTCGATACGTCGAACTCAGCGCAGCCGCATGACGTGCTGCACGGGCTTGGCCCCGTCGAGTTGGGCGGTCGCCACGTAGGTGCCCGGCCGTAGCACGTCATCGCGGATCGTGCATTCGCCGGCCGAACGCTTCGCCGGCCAGGCCATCGACCATGTGGTGGCCTTCTCCGGTGCAAGTTCGTCGGTGAGGTTCGGCACCCAGTCCGTGCAGTGGTTCGTGGTCCAGATCCGGTCGGTACCGGAGTACACCTTCAGTTCGAGGTTGTCGGCGTTGATCGTCAACGCACACGGCGCTTGCCCACCGTTGATCACCGACAGTTCGAAGGTGACGGCCTTACCGGCGTTCACCGTGGGAGGCCCGGTCAGGGTGACCCGCAGATCCTCCGGCTTGCAGGCAGCGGCCGCAGTCGGTGTGGGGGTGGGTGTCGGCGTCGGCGCCTGGGTGGTTTCGGGCGGAGCCGCAGGGGTTTGTTCGGGGGTCGGCGTCGTGCTCGCGGCCGGGGTTTCGGGCTGCGCAGTGGTGGTGTCCTGCGCGGTCGGTGACGGGGTCGGCTCCGGGCTGGGTGACTCCGGGGTGGTCGTGGGTGTCTGCGGGGTCGACGGAACCGTGGCCACGGGGTCGCCCCCCTTGGGCCACAGGATCCACATCAACAAGGCGACCACGATCAGCACCGCCATCAACACCACGATGCGTCGGGCCCAATAGGTGCGCGGACCATCCGGACCGACCGGGCGCACCAAAGAACTCATGTCGCCAATGCTAGGCAACCCGACTGCCCCGGTTCGGTCCCGACGCGCCGACCACGGCCAGTCAGGCCGCTTCGATGCCTTCGTCAGGTCCGATCCGGGTCGATCCCGGCGTCATCCGTTGGTGTCGCATCGGTCTTCGCCGCGGGTCCACCCGTTGGGGCGGCAACACCTCCGGCAGACCATCGTCGCCCATCCGTACCTGCCATCGACTGCCCGGAACCGACCGGACATGGGGTTCGACCAGTCGGTGGTGGTGTGGGCACAGCAGCGTCAGGTTCGCCATGCTGGTCGCCCCGCCCTTCACCCACGGCACCACATGGTGTGCTTCGCAATCGCCCGGTGGCCGGTCACAGCCGGGGAAAACACATCCCCTGTCCCGGATCACCAATGCCTGCCGCAACTCGGTGGTGACCAGGCGTTGATCCCGGCCCAGATCCAGCACCGTCGAGTCACCGCCCAGGACGGCGGGCAGCACGTCGGCGTCACAAGCCAACCGACGCAGTTCCAGCGGGTCGACCGGTTCACCGGATTCGGCGAGCGTCCCCATCCCCAGGTCGTCGAGCAGGTCGGCCAAGGGCACCAGCACGGTGAGCCTGGCCCGTCCCGGCGACCCGTCGGGGCCCCGGCCGGCGAGTTCGATCAGGGCGTCGGCGCGCAGTTGGCTCATCGTGGACGTCTCGCTGTCGTCCCGCCCACCGGCGTGCCGGGCCGCGGCCCGGGTGGCCGCCTCGCTGCGCCAGGCCCGGTGCGCGATCGCGTTGATCTCGTTCACCAGCGCTTCGCCCTCTTCGATCGGCACCCGGCCGCGGAACCACAGCACTCCGTCGGCTTCGTCACGCCCGTAGGCGAAGTAGCGGCCATGTCGCGCCCTGCGGCGCTTCTCGATGGCGGCGTCGGCCTGGGATTCGGCGGCCTGCTGCTCGGGCAACACCACTTCGGCCACCTTCTTCGCCGCGTGGTGCAGGCTCTTCAGGTCGAGGCGGCGGGCTTCCCGCAACAGGTGGGCCTGGGCATCGGTGACGGCCTCCTCGGGGGCGTCGGCCGGCAGCCGCACCAACCCCGACACCACGGCGCCGGCCTGTGCGGGGGACAGTTCACCGCTCGCCAACGCCGCCCGCACGAGCGGGAAGGCGGGCAGCTCCCGGGCCAACCGGACGCCGACCCGTGACGTGCGCCCACTGACCCCACCCTGACCCTGCCACCATTCGGCGGTGTCCAGCCCGTGCCGTTGCCCGGTGAGTTTGCGGCGTTCCAGTTCACCCAGCAGGTTCAGCTCCAGGGCATGCACCATCGCGGCCAACATCTGGGTGCCGGCGAACCGGTCCATCAGCTCGTCGTCGGGGGTTTCGGCCCATGTTGCGGCAGCCAGTCGCCCCATCAGGGCGACGGCTTCGTCCACCCCTGCCTCGGGGTCACCGTGTTCTGCTCTCATACTCATTACGGTGGTACATCGCTCCGCGAATTTTCCCTACCGGCGCCAACCTGTGGATAACCACCCGTCCACGGCCTGTGCACAACTGGTCTACGCTGTGCCCGATGCCCACCAACCAACCGATCAGCACCACCGAGCGGCGCCGGTGGAGTGCGATCGTGACCGCGGTCAACGCGTGGTTCGATCACGCCGCCCGCGACCTGCCGTGGCGTCCGACCCCCACCCGAACCGTCACGCCCTGGCAGGTGATGGTGAGCGAGTTCATGCTGCAGCAGACCCCGGTGAGTCGGGTGCTGGAGCCGTGGACCCGGTGGGTGCACCGGTGGCCCTCCCCCACCGCCCTGGCCGATGCTCCGGTGGCCGAGGCGATTCGGGCCTGGGGACGGCTCGGCTACCCGCGGCGGGCGTTGCGGCTGCATGCGGCGGCCACTGCCATCACCGAACGCCACGACGGCCGGGTGCCGTCCGATATCGAGGAGTTGCGGGCACTACCGGGGGTCGGTGAGTACACCGCCGCCGCGATCGCCACTTTCGCGTTCGGGCAGCGCCACCCGGTGTGTGATGTGAATGTGCGCCGGGTACTGATCCGGGCGGTGGCCGGACGGGCCCAGCCCGCGACCCCGAGAGCCGAACAGGCCCTCGCCGAACACATCCTGCCGCGCAACACCGAACGCGCGGTCACCTGGGCGGCCGCCTCGATGGAACTGGGCGCCGTGGTGTGCACCTCCCGGTCCCCCGACTGCGCATCCTGCCCGATCGCGAACCGGTGCGCCTGGCGGGCCGCCGGCCACCCGGAGTCCGACCTGCCCGGCACCCGAACCCAGGCCTGGCACGGCACCGACCGGCAATGCCGGGGACGGCTGATGGCGCACCTGCGCGGCGCCGACCAACCCGTACCGGCCGCCGACCTGGTGTACTGCTGGCCCGACGACGACACCCAGCGCGAACGGTGCCTGGCCTCACTGGTCACCGACGGGCTCGTCATCCGGGTCGACGAACACTTCGCCCTACCCCACTGACGCCGGACGCCGCCGGCCCTGCCGGGTGGCGCCGATGCTGGCGACCACCACACAGGCCACCGCCAACCATTGCGCACCGGTCAGGAACTCCCCGAGCAACACCAGGGCGGCGAGCGCGGCCGCAGCCGGTTCCAGGCTCATCAGAATCCCGAACACCCCGGCCCGCAGCCGTTGCAGGGCGGCCATCTCCAGGCTGTAGGGCAGCACCGAACTGAGCAGCCCCACCACCGCCGCCATCGCCAGCAACCGGGCGTCCAGCAGCCGCGCACCATCGGCCAACACCGCCGGGACGGCCAGCACCACCGCCCCGAACACACTGGCCATGGTCACCGCCGACGCCCCCGACCACCGCGCCCCGGTGGGCCCGGACAACACGATGTACCCGGCCCAGGACGCCCCGGCCAACAACGCCATCGCGACACCGAACCAGTCCAGGTCGGCCGGTGACCAGCCCAACAGCACCACCCCGAGGCCGGCCAACCCGACCCAGATCAGATCCCGCAACCTCCGCGACCCCACCAGGGCCACCGCCAACGGCCCGAGAAACTCGATCGTCACCGCCAACCCCAACGGGATTCGGGCGAAGCTGTGATAGATCGCGACATTCATCGTGACCAGGCACACCGAGTAGCCCAGCACCAGCTACCAGTCGCGGCGACTCCGACCCACCAAGCCGGGCCGGGCGAGCACCAGCAACATCAGCGCGGCCATCAGCAACCGCAGCCAGGCCACCGACAGTGGGCTGCCCTGGCCGAACAGACCCTTGGCGAACGCGGCCCCGACCTGCACCGACACGATCGCGGCGAGCACCAACCACACCGGATGAACCCGCCCGGTCACACCGTCTCGCCGCACCGCCCCATCGTCCTACGCCCACAAGAAGCGACGGGCCCGGGGGTGGTTTCCCCCGGGCCCGTCGACTCCGTTCTCGATCAGGCGGTCTCGTCCTGGTCACCCTCCTCGGTGCCGGACGGCACCAGGTCGGGCACCTCGGCCTTGCGGTTGCCGGTGAAGGTGAACGGCGATTCGCCACCCTCCTCCTCGGCCACGTCAACCACGACGATCTCGCCGGCCCCGACCTCACCGAACAGGATCTTCTCGGCCAACTGGTCCTCCACGTCACGCTGCAGCGCACGGCGCAGCGGACGGGCACCCAGCACTGGGTCGAAGCCCCGGTCGGCGATCAGTTCCTTGGCGGCCTGGGTCAGCTCGATACCCATGTCCTTGTCGCGCAGACGCTCCTCGATGTCGCGCACCATCAGGTCCACGATCCGCAGGATGTCGTCCTTGCTGAGCTGGTGGAAGACGACGACCTCGTCGATCCGGTTCAGGAACTCGGGACGGAAATGCTGCTTCAGTTCGTCCGAAACCTTCGCCTTCATCTTCTCGTACGATCCCTCGACATCACCGGCCTGGGAGAATCCCAGATTGACCGACTTGTTGATATCGCGGGTACCGAGGTTCGTGGTCATCACGATCACGGTGTTCTTGAAATCGACAACCCGACCCTGGGCGTCGGTGAGCCGACCCTCGTCCAGAATCTGCAACAGCGAGTTGAAGATATCGGGGTGGGCCTTCTCGATCTCGTCGAACAACACCACCGAGAACGGCTTGCGACGCACCTTTTCGGTGAGCTGGCCGCCCTCTTCGTATCCGACATATCCCGGGGGTGAACCGAACATCCGCGACGCGGTGTGCTTCTCTGAGTATTCACTCATATCGAGCGAAATCAGCGCATCCTCGTCACCGAACAGGAATTCGGTCAACGCCTTGGTCAGCTCGGTCTTACCCACACCGGACGGGCCGGCGAAGATGAACGAACCACTCGGCCGCTTCGGGTCCTTCAACCCGGCGCGGGTACGGCGGATCGACCGGGACAGCGCCCGCACCGCGTCGTCCTGACCGATGTACCGCTTGCCGATCTCCTCCTCCATGTGCAGCAGGCGGGAGGACTCCTCCTCGGTGAGCTTGAACACCGGAATCCCGGTGGCACTCGACAGCACCTCGGCGATGGTTTCCTCGTCGACCTCGGCGACCACGTCGGCGTCCCCGGCCTTCCAGGCCTCTTCCTTCTCGGCCCGGGCGGCGATCAGTTTCTTCTCGTCGTCGCGCAGCGCGGCGGCCCGTTCGAAGTCCTGGGCGTCGATCGCGGCTTCCTTCTCCAGCCGCACCGCGGAGATCTTCTCGTCGAACTCGCGCAGGTCCGGCGGCGCGGTCATCCGGCGGATCCGCAACCGGGCACCGGCCTCGTCGATCAGGTCGATCGCCTTGTCGGGCAGGAACCGGTCGGAGATGTAACGGTCGGCCATCTGGGCCGCCCCGGCGAGCGCCTCGTCGGTGATCGTGACCCGGTGGTGAGCCTCGTACCGGTCGCGCAGCCCGCGCAGAATGTCGATGGTCTGCGCGATCGACGGCTCGTTGACCTGGATCGGCTGGAAGCGGCGCTCCAGCGCGGCGTCCTTCTCGATGTGCTTGCGGTACTCGTCCAAGGTGGTGGCACCGATGGTCTGCAGTTCGCCACGGGCCAGCATCGGCTTCAGGATCGAGGCCGCGTCGATCGCGCCCTCGGCCGCAC
>JAAYAO010000505.1 GCA_012719335.1 Propionibacterium sp.
CGGGCGATCGGACGGGCGGCGGCCCGGGCCGCGGCGGCCACCGCCACCCCGCTGTTGGCCTATCCGATCTGGGCCCCCTACTGGTTGACCCCGGACGATGTCCGCCGGCACGGGTCGGTGCTGGTGACCGCGCCGTCCTCGACGCGGGCCGACTCCGCCCGGGCCGCCGCGGTGGGCTGCCATCGCTCGCAACTGGTCGCCCGGCCACCGGCCGGCTCGCCGGTGGTGCCCGAGGAGTTGTTGCGTCGTCATGGACAACAACTCTTGGTCGGCGAGGCCGACGATGGCTGATTTCGACCTGCTCTACCGCACCGACCCCGACCCCTTCCGGGTGGGCTCGAGCTGGTACGAACAACGCAAGATCGACATTGTGTTGGCATGCCTGCCGCGGCCGCGATACCGGCTGGCCTGGGACGCGGCAGCCGGTACCGGGCATCTGGCGGCGCGCCTGGCCGGACGCTGCGACCGGGTGATCGCCACCGACGCCTCCACGACTGCGATCACCGCCCTGCAGGCCCACGGCTTCGATGAGTGTTTCCGTTCCACGCTGCCGGCGCTGCCCGCGTCCGCGGCCGGGGCCGATCTGGTGATCGTCTCGGAGGTGCTCTATTACCTGACCGCCGACGAGCGGGCCGCAACCCTGGCCGTGCTGGCCGGCATGACCGCCGACACCGTGTGCGTGCAATGGCGCCACCACCCGCACGATGCACAGTTGTCGGGGGCGGACGCCCAGGCCGAGTTCGACACCGCGATGGGGGCCGGCGGGCATCAGCGGCTGGTGCAGCACGGGGAACCGGATTTCCTGTTGTCGGTCTTTCGCGCCGGAGGTGTCTGATGCCCGAGTGGGCGGTTCCGGCGGCCCTGCCACTGTCCGACGATCTGCGTGACCCGGAACCCGTAGTACAACGCCGGGCGGTGCGCCGGCTGGTCGATTCGACCAACTGGCTCGGGTTGCGCTGGCCCGAGTTGGTCGATGCCTTCATGGCTCTGGGCCGCGCCGACATTCCCCTGGCCCGACTCACAGAAGGCCATGTCGACGCCCTGCGCATCCTCACCGAGGCGGCCGTTGAGCCGGTCGGGGACGCGCTCTACGGGGTGTGGGCGTCACGCTCGGGCGGCACCGGCTTGACCATTACTCGCGACGGCGATCGTTGGCGACTCGACGGCCGGTTGCTGTTCGCCTCCGGGGCGGGCCTGCTCGACCGAGCGCTGGTCACCGCCCGGACCCCGGACGGGTCGACCCATGTGCTGTTGGACTGCGCGGTGCGGGACTGGCCCTTCGACACCGCCGACTGGCGCACCCGGGCGATGGAACTGTCCCGTTCGCATCGCACCCAATTGGCGCAGCCGGTCGAGGCCCGCCGGATCGGCGCGGACAACTTCTACCTCGATCGCTGGGGTTTCCATCCCGGCGGGATCGGGGTGGCCGCGGTGTGGACCGGAGGTTCGGCCCGGGTGCTCGATCTGCTCGGCGAGCGGGCCGGCAACGAGGATCAGAAGGCAGCCCGCTTGGGCCGGGCCCGCACCGAACTGCTCACCGCAGTGGCCCTGGTCCGGCAGGCAGCGATCGCGGTGCAGTGTCGTCCGATCGATCCGCGTCCGGTCGCGACCGTCTGCCGGGCCGGGGTCGCAGCAGCCGTGCGCCGACTGTTGGACGAAGTGCGGGTGCTGGCCGGGCCCGCCGGACTGGCTTTCGACGAACCGCTGACCCGGGCGGTGGACGATCTGGCCATGTTCGTGGCCCAGCAGGGTGTCGATTCCGACGCCCGCTACCTCGGGGGCCGGCCGTGACGGACCCGGCCGAGGTGCTGGTGGTGATCCCGGCCCACAACGAGGAGCCCAGTGTGTCGCGCTGTGTGCACCAGGTGGTGGCCGCGATCGGACGGGCCCGTAGCCGGGGCGTGGTGGGCCGCGCGACGGTGGCGGTGGTGGCGCACCGGTGCACCGATCGCACTGCGCTGCTGGCCGAACGAGCTCTGGCCGCTCACCCGGTGCACGGCGTGGTGATCCCCGATACCGACTCGACCACGGTCGCCGAGGTGCGTCGGCGCGGGGTGGCCGCTGCGCTGGCGGAGGTGGCCGACCCGGCGCGCACCTGGTTGTTCAACACCGACGCCGACTCCCTCGTGCCGCCGGATTGGCTCACCGCAACCCTGTCGGCGATGCGGGCCGAGGATGCGGTCGCGGCGGCCGGCCTGGTCGAGGTGGTCGGGTGGCGGGCCCCGGCGTCGGCTCGCCGCGCCTACCACGGGCTGATCGAGGCGGGTTTGCATCCGTGGGGGCATGACCACGTGTACGGGGCGAACCTGGCCGTGCGGCTGGACGCCTACCTCGCCGTGGGCGGATTTCCCGTCCGTGACCACGGGGAGGATCACGGTCTGATCGCCCGGCTGCGGGATGCCGGGTATCGGGTGGCGACCCCGCGCGCGCCGCGGGTCCGCACCTCGGGCCGCACCACCGGTCGGTGTCCCGACGGGCTCGGCGCCCTGCTGGGACGGTTGGCGTCGCAGCCCTGACCGTTACCGACCGAAACCGGCCGGGAGGGTGGCCGCCGGGTCGAAGTCGATCCGCTCGGCGACCCGTCCGTCGGCACCG
>JAAYAO010000506.1 GCA_012719335.1 Propionibacterium sp.
CCCGACTGCGTCCCGACCTGTTCGGGCCGGGCCGGCACAAGACCGGTTTTCTGGTGTTCGACTTCTGCGGCAACCTCGAGTTCTTCAGCCAGGATCTGCCCACCACCGAGGGGTCGATTCAGAAGTCCCTCACCCAACGCATCTTCGAATCCCGACTCGATCTGGTGCGCGGGCTGGACGCGGCCGGGCAGGACGCCGACCTGCGGGCCGACGTCGCCCGGGCCCTGCACGAAGTGGTTGCCGGAATGAACCTCGACAACGTCATCGTGCGGCCCCACCGCCGCGACGTCGAACACTTCTCCGACCGGGCGAACTGGGCCGAACTCGGCCCGGCCGAGGCCGAACGCGCCGCGGAACTGTCCGGGCTGCCGTCGGCGGTGCGCGACACCGACGAGTACGCCAAACGGTTCGACCTGCTGATCCTGCGCCGGCAACTCGCTCAACTCGAAGGGGACGCCCGCACCGCCGAGAAGGTTCGGGAATCGGTGCAGGCCATCGCCGCCGCGCTGCTCGCCAAGACCACCATTCCGTCGGTGGCCGAACAGGCCGAGCTGCTCGAAGAGGTCGCCGGCGACGAATGGTGGGTCGACGTGACCCCGCCGATGCTGGAACTCGCCCGGCTGCGGCTGCGCGGGCTGACCCGCTTCATCGACAAGACGAAACGCAGCCCCGTCTACACCGACTTCACCGACGAACTGGGCCCGGCCACCGAAGTGCACCTGCCCGGCGTCGTTCCCGGCACCGACCTGGAACGGTTCCGAGCCAAGGCCGCGGCTTACCTGAAGGCCCATCAGGATCACATCGCACTGCAACGGTTGCGCCGCAACAAGCAGCTCACTCCCGACGACCTGGTTGCTCTGGAGGAGATCCTGCTGGCCAGCGGGGTGGGGGAGCGCAGCGACCTGGATTCGGCCGCCGAGGTCACCGGCGGGCTCGGCCTGTTCGTCCGCTCCCTGGTCGGCCTCGACCGGGCCGCGGTCGCCGAAGCCTTCGCCGGGTACCTGGACGAGACGAAGTTCACCGTCAACCAGATCCGCTTCGTGAACCTCATCGTCGACGAACTCACCGCCAACGGGGTGATGGAGATCGGCCGGCTCTTCGAGTCACCGTTCACCGACCAAGCCCCCACCGGCCCCGACTACATCTTCCAGGACGCCGAAGTCGACACCCTGGTCGGCATCATCAACGAGTTCCGCACCAACGCCCTACCCGACGCCGGTTGAGCGGCGGAGCGGCTGCGGCTCAGGCGGCGGGGCGGGTTCTGCGCTGGCGGCGCATCACCAGAATGCTGTCGATACTGACGATGATCAGCGCGACCCAGACGATGACGAAGCCGATCAGTCGGTTCGGGGACATGGGTTCGCCGAGGTAATAGAGACCGATGAGCAGTTGGGCGGTCGGGGTGATGTACTGCAGGATCCCGATGGTGAACAGAGAGATCTTCTGGGCCGCGATCGCGTACATCAACAGCGGGGTCAGCGAGATCGCACCGGCGGCAACGAAGAGCAGGCTGTAGCCGACCCCCGACACTCCGAAACCGCCCGTTCCGATGACGGCCAGCCAGCTCAGGAACACCAACGCGAAGGGGGTCATCATCAGCGACTCGATGGTCATCGTGGTGAGCGGCTCCACCCGGATCTGCTTCTTGATCA
>JAAYAO010000507.1 GCA_012719335.1 Propionibacterium sp.
ATCGCGGTCGAGAACCCGAAGTCACGCAGCTCGTACATCATCTGGTAGGTCAGGGTGCCCGACTTCGACACCAGGCCGATCCGGCCCTCGCCGGCGATGTCGGCCGGAATGATGCCGGCGTTCGACTTGCCGGGGCTGATGATGCCGGGGCAGTTCGGGCCGAGCAGACGGGTGGTGCCCGACTCCTGCGCGTGACGGAAGAATTCGGCGGTGTCCTTCACCGCAACACCCTCGGTGATCACCACGGCCAGCGGGATCTTCGCGTCGATCGCCTCGAAGGCGGCGTCACGGGTGAACTTGGCCGGCACGAAGATCACCGACACGTTGGCGCCGGTGGCCTCCATCGCCTCGGCGACGGTGCCGAACACCGGCACGGTCACGCCACCGTCGAACTCGACGGTCTCGCCGGCCTTGCGCGGGTTCACGCCGCCGACGACGTTGGAGCCGGAGGTGAGCATGCGCTGGGTGTGCTTCATGCCCTCCGAGCCGGTCATCCCCTGGACGATGATCTTGGAGTCGTTGTCAAGAAAAATTGCCATGGTTCTTCGTCTTCCTTACTTCGCGTTCGCGGCCAGTTCGGCAGCCTTGCGGGCCGCGCCGTCCATGGTCTCTTCGATGCTGATCAGCGGGTGGTTGAACTCGGCAAGAATCCGGCGGCCCTCTTCGACGTTGTTGCCGTCGATGCGCACCACGATCGGCTTGCTCGCCTCGTCGCCGAGCATGTTCAGGGCCGCGACGATGCCGTTGGCCACCGCGTCACAGGAGGTGATGCCCCCGAAGACGTTCACGAAGACCGACTTCACGTCCTGGTCGCCGATGATGATGCTCAGACCGTTCGACATCACCTCGGCGCTCGCGCCACCACCGATGTCGAGGAAGTTGGCCGGGAAGGCACCGCCGCCGATGTCCTCGCCCGCGTAGGCGACGACGTCGAGGGTGCTCATCACCAGGCCGGCACCGTTGCCGATGATGCCGACGTTGCCGTCGAGCTTCACGTAGTTCAGGTCCAGCTCCTGGGCCTTGATCTCCAGCGGATCGGTGGCGGAGTGGTCCTCCAGGGCCTCGTGGCCGGCCTGACGGAAGCGGGCGTTGTCGTCCAGCGACACCTTGCCGTCGAGGGCGACGATCTTGCCGTCACCGGTCTTCACCAGCGGGTTCACCTCGACCAGGGTGGCGTCCTCGGCGGCGTACACCCCGCCCAGCTTCACCAGCACATCGGCGATGGTGGCGCGGTCGGCCTCGTCGAAGCCCGCGGCCGCGACGATCTCATCGGCCTTGGCGCGGTCCAGGCCCACCAGCGGGTCGACCTCGATGCGGGCCAGCGCCTCGGGACGCTCCTCGGCGAGCTGCTCGATCTCCATGCCGCCTTCCTTGCTGCACATCGCAAGGTAGGTGCGGTTGGCGCGGTCCAGCAGCAGCGAGAAGTAGTACTCCTCCTTGATGTCGGCGCCC
This sequence comes from Propionibacterium sp., assembly GCA_012719335.1. GTDB lineage: Bacteria > Actinomycetota > Actinomycetes > Propionibacteriales > Propionibacteriaceae > JAAYAO01. The sequence goes on from JAAYAO010000507.1 coordinate 1,453, forward strand.
TCGGCGATCATCACGGTGTTGACGGTGTGGCCCTTGATGTCCATCCCGAGAATCTCGGCGGCCCGCGCCTCGGCTTCCTCGGGGCTCTTGGCGATCTTGACGCCACCGGCCTTACCGCGCCCACCGGTCTTCACCTGGGCCTTGACAACAACTTCCGGCGATCCGATCTGTTCGGCGGCGGCCTTGGCCTCCGCGGGCGTGGTGGCGGTGATGCCCTTCAGCACCGGTACGCCATGCGCCTCGAACATGTCGCGCGCCTGGTATTCAAAGAGGTCCACGACGGCTCCGTCCTGTTCACTCGGGGCATGGTGTGCCCCTGGGGTGTCCATTTATCCAGGCAGGACGAGCCGCCCTGCCGTACCGGGGAGAGCCTAACGGGGTTACCGGACCACAGCCACCAGTGGTCCACTGACGGGACGTGAGTCGCCTCACATGCCCGGAACCACCGGCCGGCCCCGGCCACGGTGAGCGCCCCGATGGACGAGCAACCCCGCCGGCCGGGCTGCGCGATGCGACCCCCCCCCCCCCCCCCCCCCCCCC
>JAAYAO010000508.1 GCA_012719335.1 Propionibacterium sp.
CGCACCCTTCCGGGCCATCACCGACGCGCCCGCAGAAGGGATCAGCGTCGTCGAAGCCGCTTCCGGCGCCGGGTGAGCCACCAACCGATCACCGCGGCCGGGGCCACCACATGCGGCAGCAGGAAGCCCCACCGGCCCGGATCCCAGAGCCGGGGTTCGACCGGTTCGAGGGCCCGCACCCGCACCACCGGCTGTGTTCCGGCGTCCCGGGCGGCGACCTGCCGTTCGGTGACCACCACCGGCGGCACCCCTTCTTGGGTGAGCAACGCCAACCCGGTGTTGCGCAACACCGCGGTACCGGCGGTCAACCGTTCGCGCGGGTCGGTGACCGGCTCGGCAACCCCCTCCACCGTCCGGCCGGGCAGCTCCACCACCACCCGGGGGTTCGCCAGCAGGTTGCGGTACCAGTCCGACCGCGGGCCGTACCCGGACACGACGTAGATGTGCCCGTCCCGCAGGGCGTAACACACCGGAAAGGCTCGCGGCTTGCCGCTGCGCCGCCCGGTGGTGTTCAGCACCGCGGTGTAACCCAGCAATGGACTGTGCAGAAACCGACCCAGCGGGGAGCGCAGGGCCGGAATCATCACGCGCTGGTTGAAGGTGCGCCACGACGCCGCAGGACTGCTCATACCCCGAGCCTACGGGGCCGGCCGCTTGTTTCGTTATCGCGAACACCCCCTCCCCACCGATTGCCGCACCGCTTAGAGTCGACGCATGTTCTCGAAGCTGCTGGTGGCCAATCGTGGTGAAATCGCTGTCCGTGCCTTCCGGGCGGGGGTCGAATTGGGGATGCGCACGGTTGCGGTCTTCCCCTACGAGGACCGCAACGGGGTGCACCGGATCAAGGCCGACGAGTCGTACCTGATCGGTGAACGCGGCCATCCGGTGCGGGCCTACCTCGACATCGAGGAGATGATCCGGGTCGCCAAGCAGGCCGAGGTGGACGCGATCTACCCCGGGTACGGCTTCCTGTCGGAGAACCCCGATCTGGCCGCCGCCTGCGCCGAGGAGGGCATCACCTTCGTCGGCCCGCCCGCCGAGGTGCTCGAACTGGCCGGCAACAAGGTGCGCGCCATCCAGTCGGCCCGGGACGCCGGCCTGCCCACCCTGCAGTCAACCGACCCGTCCACCGATGTGGAGGCCCTGGTCGCCGGGGCGGAGGAGATCGGCTTCCCGGTCTTCGTCAAGGCCGTCGCCGGTGGTGGTGGCCGCGGGATGCGCCGGATCGACACCGCCGACGCGTTGCGGGAGAACCTCGATCAGGCGATGCGCGAGGCCGAGGCCGCCTTCGGTGACCCAACCGTCTACGTGGAGCAGGCGGTCGGACGTCCGCGGCACATCGAGGTGCAGATTCTGGCCGACACCCAGGGCAATGTGGTGCACCTGTTCGAACGGGACTGCTCGGTGCAGCGCCGGCACCAGAAGGTCGTCGAGATCGCCCCGGCGCCCAACCTCGACCCGGAGCTGCGCAAGCGGATGTGCGCGGACGCGGTGCGCTTCGCCCGCGAGATCGGCTACCGCAACGCCGGCACCGTGGAGTTCCTCCTCGACCGCGACGGCAACCACGTCTTCATCGAGATGAACCCGCGCATCCAGGTCGAGCACACGGTCACCGAGGAGGTCACC
>JAAYAO010000509.1 GCA_012719335.1 Propionibacterium sp.
CCACCGAGATCAAGACGGTGGCCACCCGCAGGGTTTCGGGGTCGACGGCAGCGGCGATCAGGGCCCGGCGGTTGGCCAGCCCCAACACCAGCACCGCGAGCAGGGGAATCGTGAAGATCGCCAGAATGATCAGCCCGGCCCGGGTGCGGCCGGCGCGCAGCAGCCCGACTCCGGGCACGATGGCGCTGAGCACCGTCCAGCCGGTCAGGGAACCGGCCGACCGCTTCGCGGGTGGTGCATCGGGGGTGGGCCGCGATCGGCTCATGGGTGTCTCCTCCATGCCTGGCTGGAAGTCACTCTAACCGCAATGCCCAACCGGTTCCCCGCAACCGGGCGAGGTTGCCGGAGCCACCCATTAGGGTGAACTTGAGGTTACCCATTAATGTTATGTGGGTGAATGCTGCGCCTGTTCGGACGCGGACGGGCCCGGAGAGGTGGCTCGTCCGGGCTGCCGGCGTGCTCGTGATGGTTCTGGGTGGGGTGGTCAGCGCCTACATCCTGCAACGTTCGACCCACCTCGACTGGGCTGCCCGGCCGGACACCGACATGACCGTGTCCCGCCTGGACGTGTTGGTGATGACCGTGTTGATCGGCGGCCTGTGGGCGTTGTTCGGACGGCTGTCGTGGTCGCTGGCCACGGTCGCCGGGGCGTCCCTGCTGGTCGGCGGCATCAACCGGGCCAAGATCGAACTGCGTCGCGAACCGGTCTTTCCCAGCGATGGCAACTTCGTCGGCGAGGCCGACTCGATTTCGTCGATGGTCGACGGTGGGGCCGCCTGGGATGCGCTCCTGCCGGTGGTGGTGACCGTTCTGGTGATCGCGCTGGTGGGGCGGTTGCTCGCCCGGCGCTGGCCGCGGTCACCGCTGCGGCTGCCCGACGGGGGCTGGAATCGCGCCCTGGTGGGAAGTCGGCTGGTGGTGCTCGCTCTTTCGGCGGCGCTGCTCGTGCACGCCGCGAACTTCAACGAACCCGGCAACCTGTGGCGGGCGCTGTACGACCGCACCGCCACCTGGAAGACCTGGGATCAGGTGCACAACTACCGCACCAACGGTTTCGTGGCCGGGTTCCTCTACAACATGCCGGTGCAGGCGATGCCGCGTCCCGACGATTACGGCCCGCAGCAGATGACCCTGCTGGCCGAGCGGTACGCCGAGCGGGCCGCCGAGATCAACGCCGGACGGCAGGGCTCGCTGAACGATGTGAACGTGGTGTTCATCCTGGCCGAGTCCTTCTCCGATCCGGAATGGATGGACGGTTTCACCCTGACCGAGAACCCGATCCCGGCCACCCAGCAGGTGATGGCCGAGACGATCTCCGGCGGCATGTACACCACCGGTTACGGCGGCGGCACCTCCACGATGGAGTTCGAGTCGCTGACCGGGCAGCCGGTCGGGCTGTTCCAGCCCCAGGTCACCTCGCCGTACCAGAACTTCGTCAGCGACCGGCCCGAGTACCCCTCCGCGGTGGGGGCCTTCCACGGCATGGGGCACCGCACGATCGCGATCCACCCCTACAACCTGCACATGTACAAGCGGGTGGCGGTGTACGAAACCCTCGGCTTCGACGAGGTGATCGACGAGAACTCGATGCGGTCGACCGACAAGATCGCCACCAGCCGCTACATCAGCGACCAGTCGGCCTTCGACGAGACGCTGCACCAGCTCGACCGCAACGAGCAGCCGGTTTTCGTCAACCTGGTCACCATGCAGAACCACGGGGCATACCACGAGTCGTACCCCGACCCGATCGACTCCGACATCACCGACCCGCTGGTCGCCGAACGCGTCGAGCAGTACTCCCGCGGGCTGGCGCACACCGACGAGGCGCTGACCCGGTTCCTGGCCGAGCTGCGGGCGCGCGACGAGCAGACCGTGGTGGTCTTCTACGGCGACCACCACCCCGGCATCTACGGCGACGAACTGATGGCGCTGAACGAGGACGACGCGCTGTACCGCATCCCGTTCTTCGTCTGGAACAGCGAGACCAATCGGGCCGAGCACGTCGAAGCCGCCACCCCGGCGATGCTGCTGCCGCTGCTGTACGAGGCCGCCGACGCCCCGGTGCCGCCCTATGTGGCCCTGCTGGACGAGGTGCGACACCGGGTGCCGGTGATTCAGCACGCCCGGATGCTCGATGCCGAGGGTGAGGTGCTCGATCCCGCCGGCCTCGACGGCGAGACCGCGGCGCTGCTCGACGACCTGCGGATGGTGCAGTACGACTTCGCCGTCGGTCAGCGCCTCGGCGTCGATGCCCTGTGGCCCGGCGCCCTCGGCAAGACCAAACCCCTGGCCGCCGGCAACGCGGTCACCGAGGGTCCGATGGAATAGTGGCTTTGCCCCGGGTATGGCCGAAGCGGTAGAGTCCGGGGCGCACCATGGAGGCGTCGCCTAGTCTGGTCCATGGCGCCCGCCTGCTAAGCGGGAGCGGTCTTAAAGCCGCACGCGGGTTCAAATCCCGCCGCCTCCGCCGGTTGTCCATCCGGACAGTGAAAGCTCCCCCCGCCCGATGCGGGGGGAGCTTTCGTCTTGGGGGCGGCTCGCCGCTGGCTGTTCAGGGGCTGAGTTCCCGGCGGTGATTGTGGATGGTTCTGCCGCGTGGGGCGGCACAAACACCACGATGAGCCTTGGGGCGGGCTCCGGAACCGGTTCACGCAGAGATTGGGGATGGTTGTCCCGCCCCACGCGGCTCAACCAGCGTGGACTGTGTCAAGGATTGTGGACAGGTTCTTCGGTGTGGGTTTAGGCAGCGAGTGCTGCTGTGTGGTCGGTGAGGGCTTCGTAGGGGGTGCGGTAGCCGAGACTGGAGTGGAGTCTGCGGCGGTTGTAGTAGGTCTCGATGTACTCGGCGACCCGATA
>JAAYAO010000510.1 GCA_012719335.1 Propionibacterium sp.
CACCACACCAAGCGCGGCACCCCCACGATGGGCGGCCTGGTGGTGATGGCCTCGGTGGTGGTCGCCTACTTCGTCGCCCACCTGCTCACCTGGAGCCCACCGACGGTGTCGGGGGTGCTGGTACTCGGGCTGTATCTCGGCCTGGGCCTGGTCGGTTTCCTGGACGACTGGATCAAGATCTCCCGACAACGCTCCCTGGGCCTGAACAGCAAGGCCAAACTGATCGGCCAGATCAGCGTCGCGGTGGTCTTCGGCGTGCTCGCCCTGAACTTCCCCGACGCCCGCAACATCACCCCCGCCTCACCGGCGATCTCGTTCCTGCGCGACATCCCGGCGCTCACCATGATCGCCCCGGTGGCGGTGCTGTGGTTCGTGCTGCTGATCACCGCCACCAGCAACGCGGTGAACCTCACCGACGGGCTGGACGGGCTGGCCACCGGCGCGGCGACGATGGTCTTCGCCGCCTACACCCTGGTGAACATCTGGCAGTACAACCAGTCCTGCGTCTGGGGTACCGCCACCGCCAAGTGCTACTGGGTGCGCGACCCCTACGACCTGGCCGTGGTCTCCATCGCGCTGACCGGCGCGAGTTTCGGCTTCCTGTGGTGGAACACCAAACCGGCGAAGATCTTCATGGGCGACTCCGGCTCGCTGTCGCTGGGCGGGGCGCTGGCCGGGCTGGCCATCTTCACCCGCACCGAACTGCTGCTGGTGATCCTCGGCGGCCTGTTCGTGATCATCACCCTGTCGGTGATCCTGCAGGTCGGCTGGTTCAAGATCAGCGGCGGCAAACGCCTGTTCAAGATGGCGCCGCTGCAACACCACTTCGAACTGATGGGCTGGTCGGAGAGCACCATCGTGGTGCGCTTCTGGATCATCGCCGGGCTCTGCGCCGCGGTCGGGATGGGCATCTTCTACACCGAATGGGTGGTGGGTCTGTGACCCTCGGCTGGTTGACCGACGCCGATCGTTCCGCCCCCTGGGCCGAGGCCCGGGTGGTGGTCGCCGGGCTGGGCCGCTCCGGTTTCGCCGCCGCCGACGGACTGCTCGAACTGGGCGCCCGGGTCACCGTCCTCGACGACGCCGACCCCGACGCGCTGGCCGACCGGGCCCAGATCCTGGAGGTGCTCGGCGCGCAGGTGCGGCTCGGGCCGGGCGCCTCGGCCGAACTGCCCGATGACGTCGACCTGGTGATCACCTCGCCCGGGTGGCCACCGACCCGGCCACTGCTCGCCGGAGCCGCCGCCCGCGGCGTACCGATCTGGGGTGAGGTCGAACTCGCCTGGCGGTTGCGCAACCCCGACGTGCCCTGGTTGGCGGTCACCGGCACCAACGGCAAGACCACCACGGTCGGCATGCTGGCCTCGATCATGGCCGCGGCCGGGCTGCGGGTGGCCGAGGTCGGCAACGTCGGCACCCCGGTGATGGAGGCCGTCCTCGACCCCGAACCGTACGACGTGCTGGTCGTCGAACTGTCCAGCTTCCAACTGCACTGGTCGCACAGCCTGCGGCTGCACTCGGCGGTGGTGCTGAACGTCGAACCCGACCACCTGGCCTGGCACGGGTCGATGGACGAATACGCCGCGGCCAAGGCCAGGATCTACCACGGCATCACCCACAGTTGCGTCTACAACGTGCAGGACCCGGCCACCGAACGGATGGTCGAGGAGGTCGACGTCACCGAGGGCGCCCGGGCGATCGGGTTCACCCTGGGCACCCCCGGCCCGTCCATGGTCGGGGTGGTGGACGACCTGCTGGTCGACCGTGCCTTCGTCGCCCAACGGGCCACCTCGGCGATGGAACTGGCCACCATCGACGACGTCCGCCCCCCGGCGCCGCACAATGTCGCCAACGCGTTGGCCGCCGCCGCCCTGGCCCGCTCCTTCGGGGTGCCCGCCACCGCGGTGCGCGACGGGCTGCGAGCCTTCACCCCCGGCGCCCACCGGATCGCCGAGGTCGCCGAGATCGACGGGGTGCGCTGGGTGGACGACTCCAAGGCCACCAACCCGCACGCCGCCCGGGCCTCCCTGCAGGCCTACGAGTCGGTGGTGTGGGTGGCCGGCGGTCAGGCGAAGGGCACCGAGTTCTTCGACCTGGTCGAAG
>JAAYAO010000511.1 GCA_012719335.1 Propionibacterium sp.
CACCGCGTTCAAGCCGAGGTCGGGCAGGTCGACCTCGATCGCATCGAACTGCTTACCCACCCCGAGCCCGCCGTAATGGGGCGAGACCCCCTGCTGCACCCGGTAGCGGTGCGCCTCGAAGTCGTCGCGCCAGGGGTAGGGGCGGGTGATGTGCTGCGGCCCGTTCGCGTCCCACAAGGTGATGTCGGCGGGCAGGAACTCGGCGTACTTGCGGGCCAACGGCAGCACCTGCTCGGGACGCACCCAGCCGATCATCTCCGGGCGGGGCCGCAGCCGGACGGTGGTGCCCACCGGTACCTCGTGGGCCGGGGTGGTGACCCGGTAGGTGCCGTCGTTGTTGCCGACCCAATCGATGGGCTCGGCGCCGGTGGCGCTGCGCGAGGTCACGGTGATGCGGTCGGCGACCATGAAGCAGCTCAACAGGCCGATGCCGAACTGGCCGATGAAGTTGCGCCGGGCGCCGGAGAGCTGTTCGCGTTTGGTGCTCGACCCGACGGTGGCCAGAAACTCCTCGACCTGGTCGGGGCGCAGGCCGATGCCCGGGTGTCGGTGATGGTGAATTCGGTGGCCGGGGAGCCGGGGGATTCGACGCCATAGGGCGAGATCACGATGGCGCGCGAGCCGGCGGAGCCGTCCGGGTGTTCGCGGGCGACGATCGCGTCCATCGCGTTCTGAATCAGTTCCCGGACGTACACGCCCGGCCCGGAGTACAGGTTCTCGCTGAGCAGCGCGATCACACCGCCGAGGTCGACCCGGAAGTTGTGCGTGCCGGTCTCGGGGGAGGTGGTGGCGTCGACCATGGCGGGCTCCTTCGTGGGTGTACTCCCACCATCGCAGCAGGCGCCGACAGTTCGGGGCCGCGTCGGGAACGGGTGTTCGATGGGCCGGTGCGCCCGGGTCAGGTCTGGTCGGACGGGGCGTCCGGTACCGGCACCGGGTCGGCGGAGTACCGGGCGACGTAGGAGCGCTCCTCGACCCGTTCGGTGATCTTCCAGCCGTCGTCGGTGCGCCGCAGCCGGTCGACGTACCACAAGCCGCACACCAGCACCCCGGTCTCGCCGTTGCGGTCGAAACCCATCGGGTTGTAACAGATCGTGCGGGCGGTGGCCTCATCGCCGGTGACCTCGATCAGCGGCGGGCCGATCATGTGCTGCATGCTCAACCAGTTGGGCATGTTCTGGGCCAGGAACTCCGTCACCGGCTCCAGGGTGTCGCGCGGTCCGCCGAAGCAGGTGTAGTCGATCACCGCGTCGGGGGTGAAGCACTGGCGGAACAAGTCCCAGTTCAGCGAGTCGACCGCATGGGTGTAGCGCAGCAGCACATCGGTGATCTCGAGACGGTCGGAGATTTCTTGTTGACTCAACACGGGGCGTTCCTCGGGCTCGGTGATGGCCCGAACCTAGCTGCGAACGAAACGAGGGGACGAACGTTTTCCCGATCAGCGGCGCGGCGCCTGTGTTCCTGTCGCGTTGATTGAGCAGGTGTGGCGCCGCATGGCCCCCAACGCACCCGAGGTGAGCAACGAGAGAGTTCTTGTCG
>JAAYAO010000064.1 GCA_012719335.1 Propionibacterium sp.
ACCTCGGCTCCCGCCTCCGGAGGGCGGTGCTCTATCCCCTGAGCTACGGGGGCTGAAACTCGTGCCGGAGCACGAACCGGCGTATACCGTAGCACGCTCAGCGAGTGGAAACGGCCACGTCGGTTCGGCGCCGCGTGGCAGGCTTCCCCCATGACCCATATGCACGTGGCCGGTTCCCTGCACGCCGAGGCCGCCGGTGTCGCCCCGCAGTGGCTGGTGCCGCCCCAGGACGTGAACGCGTTGCTGCCCACGTTGTGGAGCCGCACCACCTCGCGCGCCGAGGACGGCCAACTGGTGATCGGCGGCCTGCCGGTGACCGAGATCGTCGAGCGCACCGGCACTCCGGTGTACCTGCTGGACGAGGACGACCTGCGCTCGCGCTGCCGCGAGTACGCCGAGGCCTTCGCCGGCTGGGGCATCCACTACGCGTCCAAGGCCTTCACCTGCCGGGGGATGGCCCGGATCCTGGCCGAGGAGGGGCTCGGCATGGACGTCGCCTCGCTGGGCGAACTCGAGGTGGCCCTGTCCGGCGGGGTGCCCGGCGCCGACCTGGTGCTGCACGGCAACAACAAGTCCGAGCTCGAGTTGCGCCGCGCGGTGGAGGTCGGGGTGGGCCGGATCGTGGTCGACTCCTCCGACGAGATCGACCGGTTGTCGCGGATCGCCGGGGAGCTCGGGGTGAAAGCCAAGGTGATGGTGCGGGTCACCACCGGTGTCGAGGCGCATACCCACGAGTACATCGCCACCGCCCACGACGACCAGAAGTTCGGCTTCTCCCTGACCCAGGGCCGGGCCCGGGCCGCCCTCGACCGGGTGGAGGTCGATCGGCATCTCGAACTGGTCGGCATCCACTCCCACATCGGTTCGCAGATCTTCGACGTGTCCGGCTTCGAGGTCGCCTGCCGCAAGGTCTTCGCCCTGCACGCCGAGGTGGCCGAGGCCTACGGTCGCGAACTGCCCGAGGTCAACCTCGGCGGCGGCTTCGGTATCGCCTACATCTCCACCGACGAGCCGCTGACGCCGGCCGAGTTGGCCACCCGGCTGCGCGAGATCGTCGAGTTGGAGTGCAAGGCCCGCGACCTGCAGGTGCCCCGGCTGTCGATCGAACCGGGACGTTCGATCGTCGGCCCCGCCGGAATCGCGATCTACCGGGTCGGGACGGTGAAGCAGGTGGACGTCGGTGGTGGGCATTCCCGGGCCTATGTGGCCGTCGACGGGGGGATGAGCGACAACATCCGTCCCTCGCTGTACGCCGCGGAGTACTCCGCCACCCTGGCCAACCGCCGTTCGGATGCGACGGCCCGGCTGTCGCGGGTGGTGGGCGTGCATTGCGAGTCGGGCGACATTCTGGTGCGCGACGAGTTCCTGCCCTCCGATGTGGCGATCGGTGACCTGATCGCGGTGCCAGGGTCGGGGGCGTACTCGCGGTCGATGGCCAGCAACTACAACCACGTCCCGCGCCCGCCGGTGGTCGCGGTGCGCGACGGTGAACTGCGCACCCTGATCCGTCGCGAGACGCTCGACGACATCTTCGCCCTGGATGTCGGATAGGGTCCGATTGTGAGCAGTGCGTTGACCGATGAATCCCGCAAGCCCCTCCGGGTGGCCCTGTTGGGCTGTGGCAATGTCGGCACCGAGGTGGCCGGCCAACTGATCGCCCACGCCGACGACATCGCCAACCGGGTGGGTGCCCCCGTCGAACTCGCCGGTATCGCGGTGCGTCGGCAGATCGACCGGCCGGGCCTGGACCCGGAACTGTTCACCACCGATGCCGCCGGGCTGGTGGCACGCGACGACATCGACATCGTGGTGGAGGTGATCGGCGGTATCGAACCGGCCCGGTCGCTGATCCTGTCCGCGATCGAACACGGCCACATGGTGGTCACCGCGAACAAGGCGCTGCTGGCCGAGGACGGCCCGAAGCTCTTCGACGCCGCCGAAGCCGCCGGGGTGGACCTCTACTACGAGGCCGCGGTCGCCGGCGCGATCCCGATCATCCGGCCGTTGCGCGAGTCGCTGGTCGGTGACGAGGTGACCCAGGTGATGGGCATCGTAAACGGCACCACGAACTTCATTCTGGACAAGATGCACACCGAGGGTGCCGGCTTCGACGAAACCCTCGCCGAGGCGCAGGAACTCGGCTATGCCGAGGCCGATCCGACCGCCGACATCGAGGGCTACGACGCCGCCGCCAAGGCCGCGATCCTGGCCGGTCTGGCCTTCCACACCCGGGTCAACTCCGAGCAGGTGCACCGCGAGGGCATCACCCGGATCAGCCGGGCCGACGTGGCCAGCGCCAAGGCGATGGACTCGGTGATCAAACTGCTCGCGATCTGCGACCTGGTCACCGCCGATGACGGCGCCGAACAGGTGTCGGTGCGGGTACACCCGGCGATGATCCCCAACTCGCATCCGCTGGCCACCGTCGGTGGCGCGTTCAACGCCGTTTTCGTGCGCTCCAAGGCCGCCGGGGAACTGATGTTCTACGGCCCCGGCGCCGGGGGAGCCCCGACCGCCAGCGCTGTGCTGGGTGATCTGGTCACCGTTGCCCGGCACCGGGTGAGCGGGTCGCTGGGCCCCGGCGAATCCAACTACGCCGCCCGTCCGGTGGTGCCGATCAGCGAGGCCGTCACCCGCTACCACGTCAGCCTGGACGTACACGACCAGCCGGGTGTGTTGGCCGCGGTGGCCGGCGCCTTCGCCGCCAACGAGGTGTCCCTGCAGGCGGTGCGCCAGGAGGGGCTGGACGACTCGGCCCGGCTGGTGATCGTCACCCACGCCGCCCGCGAGGCGAATCTGGCCGCCACGGTGGCCCACCTGCGCGAGCTGGACGGGGTGCGCGGGGTGAACAGTGTGATGCGGGTCGAGGGTGACTGAGCCGCGCCGCGTCCGGGTTGCGGTGTCGGCCTCCAGCGCGAATCTGGGGCCGGGATACGACTCCTTCGGGTTGGGACTCGACTGGGTCGACCAGGTCGACCTGACCGAAGCCGACCGGTTCGAGGCGGAGGTGGCCGGCGAGGGAGCCGGTGAGGTGCCCACCGATGAGCGGCACCTGATCATCGACACCGCGCGGATCGCCGCGCGCAGCCTGGGCACCGAACTGCCCGGCCTGCGGGTACGGGCCACCAACACCATCCCGCACGGACGGGGCCTGGGTTCGTCCTCGGCCGCGGTGCTGGCCGGCATCCTGGGTGCCTGGGGGCTGCTGCGCGGGGACGAACCGCTGGATCGGCAATGGGCCTTCGCGATCGGCACCGACATCGAGGGGCACCCCGACAACATCGCCGCGGCACTGTTCGGCGGGTTCACCCTGGCCTGGAGCGAACGCGACACCCCCCGGGTGGTGCAGGGCCGGGTGCATCCCGACCTGATCGCCCGGGTGTGGGTGCCCGACTTCGAGGTGGCGACCAACCGGGCCCGTCAGGTGTTGCCGGCCACCGTGCCGCACGCCGAGGCCGCCGCGAACAGTGGCCGGGCCGGCCTGTTGGTGCATGCGATCGCCGAACAACCCGAACTGCTGCACACCGCCACCCGGGATTGGCTGCACCAGACCTACCGTTCGGCGTTGATGCCGCGGGCCGCCGAACTGCTCAACGAACTGCGCGCCGACGGCCGCGCCGCGGTGGTCTCCGGCGCCGGCCCGACCCTGCTGGCCCTGGGCCTGCCCGAGCAGTTGGGGGAGCGCGCACCGGTCGAGGGCTGGCAGGTGCGCGACCTGCGGATCGGGTCCGGTTCCCGGATCCTCACGGTCGAGTAGACCCACGCCGGTTGAGCCCGGTGTCCTGAGTGCTCCGTGTCGAGCTCAGGCCTTACGCTGGTTGAGCCGGAGCCCCTCGGGGCTCCGCGTCGAAACCCGGTGACCTTCGCTCGGGACAGCACCCACAGCCCGTGCCGGGGTCGCACCGTTCCAACCTCCGTGACCGGCACTCAGGTTGCTGCGTCGATTGAGCAGCCGCCTCGGCGGCGTGTCGAAATCAGCAGTCCGTGTCATCCGGCCAGCGGCATGCCGCACAACAACGGGCGCGTCATTTCGCCTGATGCGCCGGTAGGTGGTACCGTCTTTACCGGCTGGCCGATGGTTTCAGCTTCGAGCGCTCCACAAGTCGGGCGCGGTTCTTCGCCAAGGAAATCCGATTTTCCGTGACTTGTTTCCCAGTGCATTGTTCTTCGTCGTGTGCGAGGAACCCGCGGACTGGCACGTTGTGGCCGGGTACTGGGCACCC
>JAAYAO010000512.1 GCA_012719335.1 Propionibacterium sp.
CATCCCCAGCGACATCGCAATACTGATCCCCACCACCAGGGCGAGCGGCACCCCCGCCCGCAGGCTGGTCATCGAGAACACGGCCGCGGTGAGCAGAATCGTGCCCGGAATCACCAGGGGGCGCGGGCCGACCGCATCGGACAGCCGCCCGATCAACGGGGCGAGCAGACCCTGCAGCACCGGCCCGGGCAGCAGAGCCAGCCCGGTGACCAGGGCGGTGAACCCCAACCCCAACTGCAGGTGGATCGGCAGCACGATCATCGCGCCGAACAAGGTGACGAACAGGGCACCGGCCATCACGATGCCGACCCGGAAGTTCGGCACCCTGAAGGTGGTCAGATCCAGCAGCGGCGCACCGCGGCGCGACAAGCGCAACTGGCGCCGCACGAACACCACCACCGCCAGCAGGCCGAGCAGCCCCAGCACCACCGGTGCTCGGGCCCCCTCCAGAATCGGACGCATCGACGCCATCGCGTAGATCAGGCCACCGAACCCGACCGCGGCCAGCAGCACCGAGGGTACGTCCAACGGCACCGCCCGGGTTTCGCCGTCGGTGCGCAATACGAACACCCCGGCCAGCAGCACCACGACCACCACCGGCAACACGAACCAGAACAACCAACGCCAGCCCAGGGTGTCGATCACCAGGCCCGACAGGGTCGGCCCCAAGGCCGGCGCGCCCATGATCACCACCGTGTTGAAACCCATCACCGTGCCCCGGAAGCGCAGCGGTACCGAAGCCAGGGTGATCGCCATCAACTGCGGCATGATCACCGCGGTACCGGCCGCCTGCAACACCCGTCCGGCCAACAACAGGGTGAAGTTCGGCGCGAGTGCGGCGGCCAGGGTGCCCAGCGCGAACACCGCCATGCCACCGGTGAACAGGGTGCGGGTACGCAGCCGCTGCATCAGGAAGCCGGTGGTCGGAATCACCACCGCCATCGTCAACAGAAAGCCGGTGGTCAGCCACTGGGCCACATCGACCCGGATCCGCAGATCGGCCATCACCGCCGGCAGCGCCACCCCCAGGGCGGTCTCCATCAACATCGCCACGAACGCGGCCACCGCCAGGGTGCCGATCGTGGCCACCACCGAACCGGTCAGTCGCTCCGGCTCGATCTGCCGAATGTCGTCGGCATCGAGATCCTCCACCACGGCCGGTTGCAGGGTGGCGACATCGTCGAGCATGCGCTCGACAATGGGATGCTCCTGGGAGGAGCCGTCGCGGGACACGTCGGTCGACATCGGTTGCCTCGGGCTCGGGGGCGCCCCTGTCGGCGCCACCGCTTACGATGACACACCCGGGCCGAACCCGACCTCGCATACCGCACTGCGGCTAGGCTGGTCGGGCCCGGCCGGGAAGCCGGGAATCAGCGTTGGGGAGGCGTCATCAGGCATGGCAGATCCGTTCGTTCATCTGCACGTCCACACCGAGTTTTCGATGCTGGACGGGGCGGCGCGGATCAAACCGCTGTTCAAACGGGCCGAAGAACTGAACATGCCCGCGTTGGCGATCTCCGACCACGGCAATTTGTTCGGCTCCTATGAGTTCTACAAGGCGGCGAAGGGCACCGGGGTCAAGCCGATCATCGGCTTGGAGGGGTACCTGACGCCGAAGACGCACCGCTCGGAGCGCAAGCGGGTGCAGTTCGGGGACGGTTCGGGCGACGACGTGTCGGCGAAGGGCGCGTACACCCACATCACGTTGTGGGCGGAGAACAACGCGGGGATGAGCAACCTGTTCCGGTTGGCGTCGCGGTCGTCGTTGGAGGGGTTTTTCTACAAGCCGCGGGCCGACCGGGAGTTGCTCAACGCCTACGGCAAGGGACTGATTGCGACCACCGGGTGCCCCTCGGGGGAGGTGCAGACCTACCTGCGGCAGGGGATGTACAAGGACGCTCTCGCGTCGGCGGGGGAGTTCCGCGACATTTTCGGGGCCGGTAACTATTACGTGGAGTTGATGGACCACGGCCTGGACATCGAAACCCGGGTGCGTCAGGGCCTGCTGGACATCGCCAAGGACCTGAAACTGCCCCTGGTCGCGACCAACGACCTGCATTACATCGACCGGGACGACGCCGAAGCGCACGACAACCTGCTCTGTGTCTCGGCGAACGCCACCAAGGACGCGGTGAACCGGTTCCGGTTCAACGGCGACGGGTACTACCTGAAGTCGGCCGAGGAGATGCGGAACCTGTTTCGGGAACTGCCCGAGGCCTGTGATGCCACGTTGGACATTGCCGAGCGGTGCACGGTGGAGTTCACCGAGGGCGAGGGCCGGTACATGCCGCGGTTCCCGGTGCCCGACGGGCATACCGAGGAGTCGTGGTTCGTCCATGAGGTGAACACCGGGTTGGAGGCGCGGTATCCGCGGGGGGTGCCCGATGAGGTGCGCCGGCAGGCCGAGTACGAGATCGATGTGATCGAGGGCAAGGGGTACGCGGGGTACTTCCTGGTGGTGGCCGACTTCATCAACTGGGCGAAGAACCAGGGGATCAAGGTGGGGCCGGGGCGTGGTTCGGGTGCGGTGTCGATGTGTGCCTATGCGATGCGGATCACTGACTTGGATCCGTTGCAGCACGGTCTGATTTTCGAGCGGTTCCTGAATCCCGAACGGGCCTCGATGCCCGACTTCGACGTCGATTTCGACGACCGGCGCCGTGACGAGGTGATTCAGTACGTCATCGACAAGTACGGCGACGACCGGGTCTGCCAGATCGTCACCTACGGCACCATCAAGGCCAAGCAGGCGGTCAAGGACGCCGGCCGCATCCTCGGCATGCCCTACGGCCTGGGTGATCGCATCACCAAGGCGATGCCGCCGGACGTGATGGGCAAGAGCGTGCCGCTGAGCGGGCTGTTCAACCCCGACCACGACCGCTACCACGAGGGCGGGGAGTTCCGCGAGCTCGTCGAAGCCGAACCCGACGTCAAGAAGGTCGTCGAAACCGCCCGTGGCCTGGAAGGCCTGAAACGGCAATGGGGCGTGCACGCCGCCGGCGTGATCATGTCGTCCGAGCCGTTGCTGGACATCATCCCGATCATGAAGCGCGAGGCCGACGGGGCGATCATCACCCAGTTCGACTACCCGGCCTGCGAATCGCTCGGCCTGGTGAAGATGGACTTCCTCGGCCTGCGCAACCTGACGATCCTGGCCGACGCGTTGGCGAACGTGAAACTCAACGTCGGGATCGACATCGATCTGGACGAGTTGTCGCAGACCCTCGACGACAAGGCCACCTACGAGTTGCTCTCCCACGGCGACACCCTGGGGGTGTTCCAGTTCGACTCACCGGGCTACCGGCAGTTGTTGCGGGCGATGAAACCCGACAACTTCGAGGACATCTCCGCCCTCGGTGCACTGTTTCGGCCCGGGCCGATGGGGGCGAACTCGCACACCAACTACGCGTTGCGCAAGAACGGTCTGCAGGAGGTGTCCTACCCGCACCCCGAACTGCAGGAGGCGCTCGAACCGATCCTGGGTGAGACCTATGGGTTGATCGTCTACCAGGAGCAGGTGATGGCGATCGCCCAGCACCTGGCCGGGTACACCCTGGGCGGCGCTGATTTGCTGCGGCGGGTGATGGGCAAGAAGAAGCCCGAGGAAATGGCCGCGGCCTTCCCCAAGTTCCAGGGCGGCATGCTGGAACGCGGCTTCTCCAAGGAGTCGATCCAAACCCTGTGGGACGTGCTGGTGCCGTTCTCCAACTACGCCTTCAACAAGGCCCACTCGGCCGCCTACGGGCTGGTGTCGTACTGGACGGCCTACCTCAAGGCCAACTACCCGACCGAGTACATGGCCGCGGTGCTGACCAGCGTGAAGGACAACAAGGACCGGATGGCCTTGTACCTGGGCGAATGCCGCCGGATGCACATTCAGGTGCTGTTGCCCGACGTGAACGAGTCGGTCGCCAACTTCACCCCGGTCGGCAAGGACATCCGCTTCGGCCTGGGTGCGGTGCGCAACGTCGGCCTGGCGGTGGTCGACGGCATCGTCGCCGCCCGCACCGAACACGGCCCGGCCGCGAACTTCGCCGAATTCCTCGACAACGCCCCCCTGGTGGTGTGCAACAAGCGCACCATCGAGTCGCTGATCAAGGCCGGCGCCTTCGACACCATGGGCCACACCCGCCGCGGGCTGGTCGAGGTGCACGAGGAGGCGATCGATCAGGTCATCGACCTGAAACGCAACGAGGCACACGGCCAATCCGACCTGTTCGGTGACCTCGGCGCCGAGGAATCGCCGATGAAGGTGTCGGTGCCCGAGGTGGAGGAGTGGGACAAACGCACCAGGCTCGCCTTCGAGCGCGAAATGCTCGGCCTGTACGTGTCCGACCACCCGCTGCACGGGCTGGAACACATCATCGCCAACGAACGCGATGTGTCGATCGCCCAGCTGCTGGCCGACGACGGGCCCCGCGATACGATGGTCAACATCGCCGGGCTGATCACCCAGGTCACCCGCAAACAAACCAAACGCGGCGATTTCATGGCGTCCATCGTGGTCGAGGACCTCGAAGCCGCCGTCGAGGTCACCCTCTTTCCCAAGGCCTACGCACTGGTCGCCCACGTGCTGGCCCCGGACGTGGTGGTCAAGGTGCGCGGCCGGGTGCGCGAACGTGACGAGTCGGTCGAGATCAGCGCCGACGCGGTCACCCTGCCCGACGTCACCGAAGGGCCCAGCGGCCCGGTGGTGATCACCCTGAGCTCCACGCGGGTGACCGCCCCGGTGGTGGAGAGACTGCGCTCGGTGCTCGAGGCCCACCCCGGGGTGACCGAGGTGCGGCTGCGGCTGCAAGCCGACCGGGAAACCACCACCCTGTGGCGGGTGGACGACAACCTGCGGGTCACCCCGTCGCCGCCGCTGGCCGCCGACCTCAAGGCACTGTTGGGGCCCTCATGCCTCGTTCACTGACCGAGATCCGGCGCGGGGTGCTGGCCGAGGTACTGCGCCGGGTGGCGCTGGTGCTGGCGGTCAGCCTCGGCGTGGGTGTGGTCGCCGGGGTGCTGTGGTGGTTGCTGACCCCGCTGCCCGGCTACCGGATCAGTGAGGACGGCCTGGCCGTCATCAACGAACGTGGGCTGGCGCAGGTGTTCGCCGCCGATGCCTGGTACACGGTGATCGCCATCCTCGGCGGGGCCGTGATCGGGGTGCTGGCCGCATTGTGGCTGGGTCGGCAACTGGGCTGGCTGGTGGTGTGGGTCGTCCTGGTCGACACCCTGGTGGCCGGCCTGTTGTGCTGGGGGGTGGGCAGCCTGCTCGGGCCCGGCGACTTCAGCACCCGGCTGGCCGAGGCACACGCCGGGGACGTGGTGCCCATGTCGCTGACCCTGCGGTCGTGGGTGGCGTTGTTGGTCTGGCCGTTCATCGGCCTGCTGCCGGTGCTGTTGTGGTCGACCCTGGCCCGCGACCCCGAGGAGCCGAAACCGATCCGCTCCCCGGCCCGGGTGTGGCGGGAATGGCGCGCCGGCACCGGCACGGACTGACTCAGGCGTGTACCCGGGCGGCCACCTCCACCAGCACCGGGGCCACCAGTAGGGCCGGCATCAGGTTCGCCACCGGCACCGCCTTGATACCCATCAGCCGAATGCCGACCCCGATCAGCATCAGCCCACCGGTGGCGGTCAGCCCGTCGACATGGGCGGCGGGCAACAGGTCACCCAACAGCCACCCGACCAGGGTCAGGCTGCCCTGAATGGCGGCCACCGCCAGGGCGGCGGCCATCACCCCGATACCGAGGGTGGCAGCGAAGGCGATGGAGGCGAACCCGTCCAGAATCGCCTTGAGAATCAGTTGATCGGCACCGAGCCCGATGCCGTCCGACAAGGAACCGAGCACCGTCAACGGGCCGATGCAGAACAGCATCGAGGCGGTGACGAAACCCTCGACGAACCGCTGCCTGCCGGCGTGGTCACCATCACCGCGGGCGAATCGTCCCCGAATCCAGCCACCCAGATCATCGACCCGACGTTCCAGATCCAGCAGCGACCCGCCGATGCCGCCGATCAGCAGCGACCCGAGCACGATCAGCACCGGTGCGTTCGGGCCGACCACCTCCAGCAGGGTGGGGCTGGTCACCCGCGCTGCGGCCAGGGCACCCATCAGCACCGTGACCAGACCCAGGGCGTCGGTGACGGTGGTGCGGGTGCGTTCGGGCAACCGGGCACCCAGCAACAGCCCCACCAACGAGCCGAGCACGATGGTGGCGATGTTGACTACGGTGCCGAATCCGGGGAACACGAGCCGCATTCAACCACGCGACGCCCGCCGGTGGGTGCCCGCTCAGGTGTCGCGCTGCAGGGGTGCCCGGCGCTCGCGGGCCTCGTCCTCGGCGATCATGTCCTCGGAGATGCCCAGTTCGGCATCGCTGACCTCGGGGTGGCGGCGCATCTGCACCACCGCGGCGGCCAAGCCTCCCCACACGATCACCACGGAGATGATCAGCATCACGATCGCGACCGTGCTCATCGGACGTCCTCCTTCTTGCGACCGGTGGCCAGGGGCGGCCAGGGGGTGAACTCGTCGACCCGACGATCCCGCCAGGGCAACACGGTCAGGATCAGTGCCACCACGACCACGAACACCAGGGCGCCCCAGCCGAACAGGTTCAGATACCACTGCGGGTACCCCTCGTAGCCCTCGGTGATCAGGGTGATCACCCGCTGCACCAGCATGAACAGCAGCACCGCGGGGGCGAGCAGGCCGGCGAACACGATCCACCAGCCGCCGACCTTGAAGGTCGACACCGCATTCAGGTGGGCCCGCAGCTCGGGCCCGCGCCGCATCACCCAGATCACCAGCACCGAAGCCAGGATGGCCGACACGACGATGCCGATGTTGTTGCTCCACATGTCGACGGTGTCCAGGGCGAACAGGCCCGAGGTGGTGGAGAAGAGCATGATCGACAACATGCCGCACACCGCCGACACCAGCACGGCGGCGGTCTTGCGGCCCAGCGCGAATTTCTCCTGCACCGACGCCGCCACCCCCTGCATGATCGACACCAGGGAGGTCAGGCCGGCGATCGTCAGCGAGGCGAAGAACAGGGCGCCGAACAGGTTGCCGCCGGGCATCTGCGAGATCACCGCCGGGAAGGTGATGAACGACAGGGTGGGCCCGGTCAGACCCTCCAACTCACCGACGGTGCTACCGGCCTGATGCGCCATGAAACCGAGGGTGGCGAACACACCGATACCGGCCAGCAACTCGAAGGACGAGTTGGCGAAGGCCACGATCAGACCCGACGAGGTCATGTTCGCCTTGCGCCGCTGGTAGGAGGCGTAGGTGATCATGATGCCGAAGGCGATCGACAGCGAGAAGAAGATCTGG
>JAAYAO010000513.1 GCA_012719335.1 Propionibacterium sp.
GCCCGCGACGACTACTGGCGTGGCGAGGTGAACATCAAGACGATTCGGGCCACGTACCTGGGTGACCCCGCTGCGATCACTGACACCTTCAAGGCCGACGGGATGCAGATGGCCATGATCCGCAACCCGCAGTACGTGGATGAGTTCCTGGGGGCCGAGCAGCCCGGCTTCCTGAACATGGTGCCGATGGGCAATGTGGCCATCATCAACACCGGCGAAGGACGCGCCGGAGCCGATGTTCGAGTGCGCAAGGCCTTGCAATTGGCGATCGACCCGCAGGTGGTCGTCGACCGGGTCTACGGCGGCTCGGGTTATGCCTCGAGCGAGCTGTTCCCGGAGATCTCCAGTTGGCACTCCGGCGTCGAGGCCTTGGGATACGACCCCGAGGAAGCCAAGAAGCTGGTCGAGGAGGCCAAGGCCGACGGCTTCGACGGCAAGATCACGTACACCCAGTTGAGCACTCCTGACTCCCGGGAACAGGCGATGGCGCTCAAGGCGATGTGGGACGCCGCCGGCTTCGAGACCGAGCTCGACATCCTGCGCAACCCGCAGGAGTTGGGGCCGCGGGTCTTCATCGAACGGGACTACGAGGTGAGCACGTGGGGGCTGTCGTGGCGTGAGGCCGAACCCTGGGCTCGGGCGGCTGCCACGATGCACAGTTCGGGCAACACCCTCGGAATGGCCACCAGCCCCGAGATGGATGCGCTCATCGAGGAGCTCCAGGGAGCCGAGACCAAGGACGAGTCGAAGGAAATCCTCGGCCGGATCCAGGAACTCTGGAACGAAGAGGTGCCGGCGATCATGCTCGGCCCGGCTCCCGACTTCGTGATGTGGGCACCCGAGCTCCGCGGGGTGAAGAGTCACATCAACGCGATGGTGGTGTTGGACGAGGCCTGGATCGAACAGGGCTGAGTCGGAATACGAAAAAGCGTGGTCGCGGCGGGAGCCGCGACCACGCTTTCGTTGTTGCTCAGGACTCCGGGACGAACCGGGTGGCGCCGAGGGCGTCGGCGAACAGGGCGCGCGACTCCTCGCGGCCGTCCAGCAGGCGGTTGGTGCGCCGGGAGATCTTCCAGCCCCGGTCGGTGCGGACGAACTCCCAGACGCTGGCGGTGGCGCGACGGGCGAAGAAGCGGAACTCACCCTCGTCCTTGACCATCATCAGGGTGTGGCCCACGGCCTTGGCGGTGTCGCCGTTCACGGTGACGGTGATCGGCCCGGTGAAGTGCGCCGCACCGCCGGTGATCCAGGCCTGGTGGCCGTCGCTGGAGACCATCGCCCGGATCTCCTCGCGGTTGTTCATGCAGATCTCGTCCACGTCGTAGACGCCGTCGGCGACGTAGAGGTCGGCCACCGCATCGGGGGAGCCACTGTCGACCAGGGGGCCGTAGCTCATCGCCAACTTGGTGATCTCGGCGATGTCGCGCAGTTCGCGCACCTCCGCCTCCAGGGCGGCCAAACGGTCTTCGATACTCATTGTCGTGCTCCTCAGGAGGTGGGGGACAGGTCGGTCAACTCGGCCAGGGCGGCCAACTGCTCGCAGTAGTGATCGGCATTCTCGGCCTTGATCTGGGCCGCGACGACGGTGGCGCCGTACGACACGGTGCGGTCGATCTTGCCGCGGGCGCCGTCCGGGTCGCCGATCGGGTCGAGGGCGCCGGCGGAGAGCACCACGTCGAAGCCCTCGGGCAGTTCGAACTTCGCCAGCATCTGCTTCAACTGGTCACCGTTGAGACCGAAGGGCAGCCAGCCCTCGCCCAGGGTCACCGCGCGACGCAGCGACCGCTGGCTGCGGCCCCCCACCCACAGCGGCACCCGTGGCTGCACCGCGTGGGGTTGTACCACCATGCCGGAGTAGTCGTAGTAGGTGCCGTGGAACTCGGGTTCGGCAACCCCGAGGCTCGCGCGCAGGGCCTGCATGGCCTCGTCGGCGCGGGCCCCGCGATCGGCGAACGGGGCGTCCAGCAGGTCGAACTCCTCCTCGAGGCTGCCCACGCCCACCCCCAGCACCAACCGGCCGTTGCTGACCCGGTCGAGGGTGCCGTACCGCTTGGCGATCTCCAGCGGGTGGTGGTAGCCCAGCACCAGCACCTGGGTGAGCAGGCGCAGCCGCTCGGTGCGTGCGGCCAGGTACCCCAGGGTGGCCAACGGGTCCCAGTAGGTCGTGCCGCGGGACTCCGCGCTGCGGGGCAGGGCGACGTGCTCGCTGCAGGACATGTGGTGGAAGCCGAGCCGGTCGGCGAGCTCGGCGATGGACGCCAACTCGGCGATGCCGGCGTCGGCCTCCCAGGCCGAAGCGATGCCGGGCTGTTGAACAACGATCGGGCTCGAAATGCCGATCCGCATGGATGGTCTCCCTCTTTCGGACACAAGTCGTCCCATCCTCACCGGCACCGGGCGGCGTCATCGCGCGCGGTCCCGGCCACCGGACGCATTTGCGGTCGCTCTCAGGGCAAAACCAAGTGAGCGCTTGGTTGAGATTTGTGACCCAAACCCCTTCCGTACCGGCTGTCGGACTGATAGGGATAGCGGGTAGAATCGATTTCAGTCCAACGGTTCTTCCCCAGTGCAGGAGGAGAAAACGCATGTCCCTGGCCGTCAGCGTTGATGAGCAGGTACCGGCACGTCGCGAGTTGCCGCCGTCCATGGTCGAACGGATGACTCTGATCCTGGATTCATTCGACCGGCCGCACGCGAGACTGACCCTGGAGGACGTCGCGCATCGCACCCACCTGCCGCGCTCCACCGCGCACCGGATCCTCGATCAGTTGGTGCGCCTGGACTGGCTGGAACACACCTCCTTCGGGTACGTGCTGGGTAGCCGTTCGCTCGGCCTGGGGGGCGGACAGAACAACCACGCCCCGATTCGTGAAGCCGCCGCCGTGCGCCTGCAGGAGCTGCACCTGCGCACCGGCATGGTGGCCCATCTGGGCATCCTCGAGGGCGGCGACGTCTACTACCTCGACAAGGTCGGCGGACGCCTCGCGCTGAGCGTGCCCTCCCGGGTCGGCGGACGCCTGCCGGCGCACACCACGGCGCTCGGCAAGGCGATGCTGGCCTGGCTGGA
>JAAYAO010000514.1 GCA_012719335.1 Propionibacterium sp.
AACGGCGAGGTGCTCTCGGTCGCGTTCGCCGGTGAGGGCCAGCACCAGGACGCGGGCGCCAAGATGGTGCACGCCGCGCCGCACACGTCGTCGACGATCGTCTCCAAGTCGGTGGCCCGCGGCGGCGGCCGCAGCTCCTACCGCGGCCTCGTCCAGATCAAGGAGGGCGCGCACGGGTCGAGGTCGACCGTGAAGTGCGACGCACTGCTGGTCGACGACGTCAGCCGGTCGGACACGTACCCGTACGTCGACGTCCGCGAGGACGACGTGTCGATGGGCCACGAGGCCACCGTGTCCAAGGTGTCCGAGAACCAGCTCTTCTACCTGATGAGCCGGGGGATGAGCGAGGACGAGGCGATGGCGATGATCGTCCGCGGTTTCATCGAGCCGATCGCCAAGGAACTGCCGATGGAGTACGCGCTGGAACTGAACCGGCTGATCGAACTCCAGATGGAAGGTTCGGTCGGCTGACCCGGCACCCGCGCCCCTGCCCGCACGATCACGAAAGAAGCTGAACCACGTTGTCCGCAACCCCTGTGCTCGAAGCCCTCGAGGCCGACGGCACCATCGCCAGCCACCTGCACCCCGAAGCGTCCTTCGACCCGGCCGATCACCCGATGCCGACCGGACGCGAGGAGGTGTGGCGGTTCACCCCGATCAAGCGACTCAAGGCGTTGCTGGACGGGGAGGCGACCGGTGCCCGCCTGACCGTCTCCGGTGACCTGCCCGAACAGGTGGTCAGCCGCGAGATCAGCCTCGAGGAGGCCCGGGAACTGGGGGCGGCCGCCCCGTCCGACCGGATCGCCGCGCTGGCGGTGGCCAACGCCGCCTCGGTGTGGCACCTCGACCTGCCTCGCGAGGTCGAACTGGACGACACCGTGGTGCTCGACCTGGCCGGCACCGGCGAGACCGTGCACGCCCACGTGCTGATCACCATCGGCCAGTTCGCCAAGGGTTCCCTGGTGCTGCGGCACCGTGGCTCCGGGGCCTACGCCGCCTCGGTGACCGTGCTGGTCGGCGACGGCGCGAACGTCAACCTGGTGACGATTCAGGACTGGGACGACGACGCGGTGCACGGCGGGCAGACCAACATCCGGGTCGGCCGTGACGCGCAGGTGCAGACCGTCACCGTCAGCCTCGGCGGCGACATCGTCCGGCTGCTGGAGAACGTCGCCTACGCCGGGCCGGGCGGCAGCATCGAACAGTACGGGCTGTACTTCGTCGACGCCGGGCAGCACATCGAGCACCGGATCTTCGTCGACCACAACGAACCGCACACCAAGTCGAATGTCGACCACCGCGGGGCGCTGCAGGGGGAGGGCGCCCACTCGGTGTGGATCGGTGACGTGCTGATCCGCAAGGCGGCCACCGCGATCAACACCTACGAGTCGAACCGCAACCTGGTGCTCACCGACGGTTGCCGGGCCGACTCGGTGCCGAACCTGGAGATCGAAACCGGCGAGATCGAAGGTGCCGGGCACTCCAGCACCACCGGCCGGTTCGACGACGAACAACTTTTCTACCTGCGCAGCCGCGGCATCGACGAGAACGAGGCCCGCCGCCTCGTGGTGCACGGCTTCTTCGCCGACATTCTGCGCCGGATCGACGACCCCGAGATCGTCGCCGGCCTGACCAACGCGCTGGAGGACGAACTCAGCGCCACGATCGGCCCCTCGACCACCATTCCCGACGACATCCAGGAGTCCTGACAACATGGCAACGCTCGCGATCAACGACCTGCGCGTCGAGGTCGACACCGAATCCGGCCCGAAGGAGATCCTCAAGGGGGTCAACCTGACCGTCGACACCGGTGAGATCCACGCGATCATGGGCCCCAACGGCTCCGGCAAGTCGACCCTGGCCTATGCCCTGGCCGGGCACCCCAAGTACAACGTGACCGGTGGCACCGCCACCCTGGACGGCGAGGACCTGCTCGCCCTCGGGGTGGACGAACGAGCCCGCGCCGGCCTGTACCTGGGCATGCAGTACCCGGTCGAGGTGCCCGGGGTGTCGGTGGCGAACTTCCTGCGCACCGCCCGCACCGCGATGTCGGGCGAGGCCCCGAAGGTGCGCACCTGGGTCAAGGAGGTCAACGAGTCGCTGACCCGCCTGGGCCTGGACAAGACCTTCGCCCAGCGCTCGGTCAACGAGGGATTCTCCGGCGGTGAGAAGAAGCGTCACGAGATCGCTCAGCTCGAGCTGCTCGACCCCAAGGTCGCGATCCTCGACGAGACCGACTCCGGGCTCGACA
>JAAYAO010000065.1 GCA_012719335.1 Propionibacterium sp.
CCCTGCACCAGCCGGGCGAAGGTACGCGCCTGCACCCGGACGAAATCCGGGCCCAGCTCGGCCACCTGATCGGAGGCCCGGGCGAACAGGAAGTCACCCACCAGGATCGCCACCGTGTTGTCCCAGCGGGAGTTGGCCGAATCCGCACCGCGGCGGATCTCGGCCTCGTCCATCACGTCGTCGTGGTAGAGGCTGGCCACGTGGGTCAGCTCCATCACCAGCGCCGCCCGGGCCAGGTCGTCATCGTCGCGGGGGGTGCCCAGCAGTGCCGAGAGCACCACCAACATCGGCCGGAACCGTTTCCCCCCGGCGGCAATGATGTGCTGGGCGGCGCCGGTGACCAGGTCGGTGTCGGCCCGGGCGGCCTGCAGCAGCCGCTCCTCGATGGTGTCGAGCAGTGCGCGGACCCGGCTTTCGAAGGCCGGGTCCACGTCGTGGGTGGGTTCGGGTGCTGTCACGTCAGCCCAGGAACTCCGCCGCCTGCTGTGCCAGATCCATCGCCGGGCCCGGGAAGATACCGAGCAGGACGGTGGCCACCACACCCACCAGCAACACGATCATGGTGCCCACCCCGGGGGTGACCACCTCGGGGCCCTCCACCGGCTTGCGGAAGTACATCACCACGATCAGGCGCAGGTAGAAGAAGGCCGCGACCAGCGACATCAGCACGCCGATCACCACCAGCCAGGCGAAGCCGCCGCGCACCGCGGAGGCGAACACCATCCACTTGCCCATGAAGCCCGCGGTCAGCGGGATACCGGCGCAGCTCAGCATCATCAGCGCCATCGCGGCCGCCACCAACGGCGACTTGCGGCTCAGGCCGGACCAACCGTTGATGTCGGTCACCTCACCACTGGCGTCCCGCACCAGGGTGATGATCGCGAACGCGGCCAGCGTGGCGAAGCCGTAGGTGAGCATGTAGAACAGCACCGACGACACGCTGGTCTGCTGCCCCTCGGCCACCCCGGTGGCCGCCTGGGAGACACCCACGATCGCCACCAGCAGGTAGCCGGCGTGGTTGATGGCCGAGTAGGCCAGCATCCGCTTCACGTCGGTCTGGACGATCGCCAGCACCGCACCGACGGCCATCGTCAGGATTGCGATCACGGTGAGCAGCAGTTGCCAGTCCCAGCGGGCCGCGCCGAGGGCCACGTAGAAGACCCGCATCATCGCCACCACGGCGGCCAGCTTGGTCAGTACGGCCATGAAGCCGGTGACCGGGGTGGGCGCACCGGTGTAGACGTCGGGGGTCCACTGGTGGAAGGGCACCGCGCCGAGCTTGAACAACATGCCCACCGCGAGCAGGCCCAGGCCGGCGTACAACAGCACCGGGCTGACGCCGGCGATCTGGGTGGCCCACAGGTTGGGGTCCACCCCGGCCGGCGCGACACCGGTGATCGCGGCGTTGATGCCGGACAGGTTGAACGAGCCGGACACGCCGAACAGCAGGGCGACGCCCATCAGGAAGAAGGCCGACGACAGGGCACCGAGCATGAAGTACTTCAGCGCGGCTTCCTGCGACAGCAGCCGGCGACGGCGGGCCAGACCCGACAGCAGGTACAGCGGCAGGGACATGATCTCCAGTGCCACGAACAGCAGCAGCAGGTTGTTCGCCGAGACGAACAGCATCATGCCGGTCAGCGCGAACAGGGCCAGCGGGTAGACCTCGGTGTGCTCGACCCGGGCCTCGTGGGCCTCGCGTTCCTGCACCGTTCCGGGCACCGCCGCGGCCTGCGGGGCGAACACGCTGACCCCGCCGTAGAGCCGGCGTTCGGCGAAGGTGAGCAGCGCCAGGGCGCCGAACAGCAGCAACAGCACCCAGGCGAAGTGGGTGGGCCCGTCGACGCTGATCATGTCCACACCGGCCATCGGGTGCGGTCCGTCGCGCCAGGCCAGCACGGTCAGCACCAGGGCGGCGGCCAGCGCCGCATAGGTGGTGGCCAGTTGAATGGCGTGGCGCAGGTGCCGCGGTACCAGTGCTTCGATCAACACCTGAACGCTGGCAACGGCGAAGATGATGATGATCGGGAGCAGCAGGGGCAGAGCCAGATCATTCATGGTGATCGACATCAGTTGGTTCCCTCCACGATCTGCGGCACGGGATCAACGACCCCCACCGCCTGCAAGGTGTCCTGCGAGGCCGGGTTGATCACGTCCAACATGGGCTTGGGGAAGAACCCGAGCACCAGGATCAACACGATCAGCGGGGCCACCGCGAAACGTTCCCGCGCCGTCAGGTCGGTGACCCTGGCCCGGACGGGCTCGGGTACCGGGCCGGTCATGGTGCGCTTGTACATCACCAGGATGTAGGCCGCGGCGAGCACCAGACCCAGGGCGGCTATCGCCCCGTACACCGGGAATCGGCTGAAGGTACCTGCCAGCACCATGAACTCCGAGACGAAGCTCGACATGCCCGGCAGCGAGATCGTCGACAGGCCACCGACCAGGAAGACCCCGGCCAGCACCGGCGCGACGGTCTGCACGCCACCGAAGGCGGCGATCTCGGCGGTACCGCGACGCCGCACCAGGTACCCGGCGACCAGGAACATGATCGCGGTCGAGAAGCCGTGGTTCAGCATGTAGAAGATCGAGCCGCTCAGCGAGGTGCTGGTGAAGGCCCAGATGCCGAGCACGATGAACCCGAAGTGGCTGACCGAGGTGAACGCGATCAGGCGCATCAGGTTGCGCTGGCCCAGGGCGGCGATCGCACCCCACAGGATCGAGACCAGGGCGAGCACCATCACCACCGGGGTGGCCCAGGTGCTGGCCTCGGGGAACAGTCCCAGGCAGAACCGGATCATGCCGAAGGTGCCGATCTTGTCGAGCACCCCGACCAGCAGGGCGGACGAGCCGGCGTGGCCCTCCTCGGCGGCGTCGGGCAGCCAGGAGTGCACCGGCACCATCGGGGCCTTCACCGCGAAGGCGATGAAGAAGCCGACGAACAGCCAGCGGCCGATCGAACCGTCGATGTTCAGGGCGGCGAGTTCGTCCAGCAGGTAGGTCGGGTTACCGGCCGCCGCCGAGACCGCGTACAGCCCGATCACCGCGGCCAGCATGATCAAACCGCCGGCCAGCGAGAACAGCAGGAACTTCACCGCTGCCCGGCCGCGACGACCACCCAGCCCCATCCGTCCGATCAGGAAGTACATCGGGATCAGGGTGGCCTCGAAGAAGAGGTAGAACAGCAGCACGTCGGTGGCGGTGAAGACGAACATCGACAGGCCCTGCAGCAGCAGCACCAGGCCGAAGTAGGACGCGGAGCTGCCGCGTCCGGTCACCTCGGCGTCGTCCCAACCCGCGATCATCACGAAGGGCACCAGCAGGGCGGTGAGCAGCACCAGGGTCAACCCGAGCCCGTCCAGGCCGAGGGAGTACCAGGCGCCGATCGCCGGGATCCAGCTCACCTGTTCGGTGAACTGCATGCCGCCGTCGAACTGGAACTGCACCAGCAGGGCGATCGCGATGGCGGCGGTGATCACCGCGAAGGCGAGCCCCACCAGACGGGCGGTGTTGCCCTTGATGAAGACCAGCAGCAGGGCACCGATCAGTGGCACCACGCCCAGGATGGTCAGCCAGGGGATAGTCATGTCCTCTCCTCCCCTCAGGCCAACTGGCCCAGGAACAGCACGGCCGCGACGAGGATGACACCAGCCACCATCATCAAGCCGTACGAACGGATGTAACCGGTCTGCAATCGGCGCAACCGGCCGCCCATCGCCGACACCAGGGTGCCGGTGCCGTCGGCACCCTTACCGAGCGCGACATCGTCCAGCCAGGTCACCACCCGGGTCAGGCCCAGGAAGGGGCCGACCACGAAGCCGTTGTTGATCGCATCGCCGTACAGGTCGTTGCGACCGGCCAGCGACAGCGGGTTGCGGGTGGCGGGCAGTTCCTTCGACGGGTTGCGGAACATCAGCACCGCGATCACGATGCCGACCGCGACCACCGCCAGGGTGATCAGCGCGACGGCGTTGGTTTCGAACACCGGGTAGGCGTGGTCGGGCGCGTGGGCACCGACCGCCGGGGCGAGCCAGCCACCGATCCAGTTGTTCATCACCAGACCCAGCCCGATCGACGGGATCGCCAGCAGGATCAACGGCAGGGTCATCACCAGCGGCGACTCGTGCGGTTCGACCCCCTCGTTCCAGCGCTTCTTGCCGAAGAAGGTCATCAGCATCAGGCGGGTCATGTAGAAGGCGGTCACGCCGGCGCCCACGATCGCGGCGACGCCGATGATCGTGTTGTGTTCGAAGGCGGCCACGATGATGTGGTCCTTCGAGTAGTAGCCGGAGAAGAACGGGAAGCCGATGATCGCCAGGAAGCCCATCGCGAAGGTGGCGAAGGTGATCTTCATGTACTTGCCCAGGGCGCCGTAGTTGCGCATGTTCACGTCGTCGTGCATGCCGTGCATCACCGAGCCGGCCCCGAGGAACATGTTGGCCTTGAAGAAGCCGTGGGTGATCAGGTGGAAGATCGCGTAGGCGTAGCCGACCGGGCCGATACCGGCGGCCAGCATCATGTAGCCGATCTGCGACATGGTCGAACCGGCCAGCACCTTCTTGATGTCGTCCTTGGAGGTACCGATCCAGGCACCGACCAGCAGGGTCACCGTGCCGATGATCACCACCACGGTGGACGCGGCCGGGGTCTGGGCGAAGATTGCGTGCGAGCGCACCACCAGGTAGACACCGGCGGTCACCATCGTCGCGGCGTGGATCCGCGCCGACACCGGGGTCGGGCCCTCCATCGCGTCCAGCAGCCAGGCCTGCAGCGGCACCTGGGCCGACTTGGCGCAGGCACCGAGCAGCAGCAGCAGGCCGAGCACGGTGGCGGTGGTCGCGCCGAGCTGACCGGCACCGGAGTTGACCGTCTCGAAGGCGGTCGACCCGAAGGTGGCGAACATCAGCCCCAGGGCGATCACCATGCCGACGTCACCGACGCGGTTCATGATGAACGCCTTGTTGGCCGCGGCGGCCGCCGACGGACGGTGCTGCCAGAAGCCGATCAGCAGGTACGAGGCCAGGCCCACGCCCTCCCAGCCGAGGAAGAGCAGCAGGTAGTTGTCGGCCATCACCAGAATCAGCATCGCGGCGATGAACAGGTTCAGGAAGGCGAAGAACCGACGACGACGGTCGTCATGGGCCATGTAGCCGATCGAGTAGATGTGGATCAGCGATCCGACGATCGTGATCAGCATCATGAACAGGATCGACAGCGGGTCGATCAACAGGGCGAATTGGGCCTGCCAGGCTCCGGTGTTGATCCATTCCCAGACCGGCACGGAGACCGCGCGCTGCGACTCCTCCATGCCGAGCAGTTGGACGAACAGCAGCACCGAGAGCACCGCCGAGGCCAGCGCCGCGAGGGTACCCAGCAGGTGGCCCCACGCATCGGTCACCTTGCCGGCGACCAGCAGGAAGGCCGCCGAGATGGCCGGGATGGCGATCACCAGCCAGGCCAGGGAGAACAGCCCCGTGGCTTCCACGGGCGCCAGGGTTTCGAGCACAGTCACCTCAAGCACCTCAGAACTTCAACAGGTTCACGTCGTCGACCGAGGCCGAACGTCTGGTTCGGAAAATGGCGACGATGATCGCCAGGCCGACCACCACTTCACAGGCGGCCACCACCATCACGAACAGCGCACCGACCTGACCGTCGAGGATGCCGTAGTACTTCGAGAACGTGACCAACACGAGGTTGCACGCGTTCAGCATCAACTCGACGCTCATGAAGGCGATGATCGCGTTGCGGCGCACCATGAAACCGAAGGCACCGATCGCGAACAGCAGCCCGGCGAGCACCAGGTAGTAATTCGGGTTCATTCGTCGTCATCCTCACCATCGGTGATCGCCGCCAGCGTCCGCGGGGTGGCAGCGGCGAGCTGTTCCCCGTCGAGCATGACGCCCCGGTCACGCAGGGTTTCCGACACCGACAGCTCCGAGATCGTGCCGTCGGGCAGCAGGGCCGGGGCATCGATGCCGTTGTGCCGGGCGAAGATACCGGGGTTCGGGCGGCCACCGGGGTGGACGCCGTCGGTGGCGTAGGCCTGCATCCGGGCCGCGGCCAGGTCCTTCTGGGTCATCTTCGGCTTCAGGCGTTCGCGGTGGGCCAGCACCATCGCACCGACGGTGGCGATGATCAGCAACGCGGCGGTGGCCTGGAAGACCACCACGTAGTCGTTGAACAGCAGGGCCGCCAGACCGCGCGGGTTGTTGGTGTGGGCGGCGTTGGCGCCGTCGGCCAGCACCTGCGCCTCACCGGTGACCGCGTTGCCGACCGTGGCGATCAGCAGGGCGGCCATCGCCAGGGCGGCGATCACGGCGAGCACCCGCTGGCCGCGGATCGTCTCGATGAACGAGTCGGTGGAGTCGACGCCGACCATCATCACCACGAACAGGAACAACATCATGATCGCGCCGGTGTAGACGATGATCTGCACCACGAACAGGAAGGGGGCTTCCTGGACGGCGTACAGCACGCCGAGCGAAATCATGATGCCGGCCATGCACAGGGCCGAATGCACCGGCTTGCGCAGGCTGACCAGGCCGATGCCCAGCAGCACCATCACGGGGGCCAGGATCCAGAACGCCACCTGGGAGGCGGTGACCATGGCGATCATCGGTGGTCCTTTCGCTCCGCGCCACCGGCGGGGGCGGCGCGGTTGTCGGGTTCGCCGTCGGCGGGCAGACCGAGGAAGTACTCCTGCTCGGTGTCGCCGAGGCGGCGCGGGTGCGGCGGCTGCTCCATGCCGGGCAGCAGCGGGGCCAGCAGATCCTGCTTCTCGTAGATCAGCTTCTCCCGGGAGGTGTCGGCCAGTTCGAACAGGTTCGTCATGGTCAACGCCCGGGTCGGGCAGGCCTCGATGCACAACCCGCACAGGATGCAGCGCAGGTAGTTGATCTGGTAGACGCGGCCGTACCGCTCACCCGGGGAGTAGCGATCCTCCTCGGTGTTCTCCGCGCCCTCGACGTAGATCGCGTCGGCCGGGCAGGCCCACGCACACAGCTCGCAGCCGACGCACTTCTCCAGACCGTCGGGCCAGCGGTTGAGCTGGTGCCGGCCGTGGAACCGCGGCTGGATCTGTGCGGGCTTGCCCTTCTCGGGGTAGCCCTTGGTGAAGGTCTTGCGGAACATCGTGGCGAAGGTCACCCCGAAGCCCGCAACCGGATCCCAGAATCCCATCAGGACTCAGCCCCCTCATTGATCGATGCCGGTTCCTCGTCGGCTTCACCCTCGATCGTCGAATCGCTTCGGACCACCTGTGACAGTTCCGGCAGGGTGACTCCCGGTGGTGGTGGGACGGGGTATCCGCCCGCCCAGGCGTCGAACTCCGGTTCGGGTTCGGGTTCGGGTTCGCGGGTGGGCAGGAAGCCGAGCACGATCACCGCGACCACCAGCACACCGGCGATCACCAGGAAGGTGGGGCTGGTCAGCCAGCCCTCGGCCGAGCCGACCCGGAAGGTCGCGACCAGCATCGTCCAGACCACCCCGACCGGGATCAGGATCTTCCAGCCCAGGTGCATCAGTTGGTCGTACCGCACCCGCGGCAGCGAGGCCCGCACCCACATGAACAGGAACATGAACAGGTAGGCCTTCATGAACAGCCACAGCGGGCCGAACCAGGGGTTCTCACCCACGAACGGAATCAGGTTGAACGGGAAGGGCGCCTTGTAGCCGCCCAGGAACAAGGTGGCGGCCAGGCAGGACACCAGCAGCATGTTGATGTACTCGGCCAGGAAGTACAGCGCGTAGCGGAAGCCGGAGTACTCGGTCATGTAGCCGGAGCCGAGTTCACCCTCGGATTCGGGCATGTCGAAGGGCTGCCGGTTCGTTTCGCCGAAGATCGCGATCACGTAGATCACGAAGGACGGGATCAGCACCACCGCGTACCAGCTCGGCAACGGGATGGACAGCGGACCGAGGTCGACGTACTGCACCTGGTCCTGTCGCTCCACGATCTGGGAGGTCGACATCGAACCGGCGTAGATGAACACCGACACCAGGGCCAGGCCCATCGCGATCTCGTAGGAGATCAACTGGGCGCTGGACCGCAGGCCACCGAGCAGCGAGTAGGTCGAGTTCGCCGCCCAACCGCCGAGCACCACGCCGTAGATACCGATCGAGGTGAGCGCCAGCATCAACAGCACCGCCACCGGGGAGTCGACCAACTGCAGCCGGGTCTGGTGACCGAACATGGTCACCTCGCCGCCCAGCGGAATCACCGCGAAGGTCGACAGGGCGGCCACCGCCATCACGAACGGCGCCAGGCTGTAGATGAACTTGTCGACGTTCTTCGGCGCGAAGTCCTCCTTGAACATCAACTTCATGCCGTCGGCCAGGGCCTGCAACAGGCCGAAGGGGCCGTTGAAGGTCGGGCCCTTCCGCTGCTGCATCCGGCCGAGGATGCGCCGTTCGATCCACACATTGAGGATCGTCAGGGTCATCATCAACACGAACAACCCGAGGACCTTGATCAGCACCAACCAGAACGGGTCGCTGCCGAACAACGACAGGTCGTTGATTCCCTCGTTCATGCCACACCTCCTGAGGTGTTCGACTCATCGGCCGCCTTGGTCACGCTCACCGCGACACCGCCGACCGCGCCGAGTTCCTCGGCGAGACGCTGCCCGGCGCTGCTGCGCGGCAACCACACGACGTTCTCGGCCATCCCCGGGGTGATCGTCACCGGCATGGTCACCGAGCCGGCGGCCGAGGCCACCGTCACCCGGTCACCGTCGGCGACCCCCAGGCCCTCGGCGGTCTCGTACCCGACCCGCACCACCGGACGGCGACCGGTCGCCAGCAGGGCGACCTCACCGTCGTTGCCGCGCGAGTCGTCGATCAGCATCCGCCAACTGGCCAGCACCAGGCCCTCGGTGTCGGGCACCGGGTCGGCGGCCGGGCCGGCGACCCGCTCCCCCGTCCACCCGGCGAACTCGGCGAGTTCGGCGGCGGCCTGCTTGGTGGTGCGCACGCCCAGGTCCTTGCCCAGCGCGTCGGCCAGGGCGGCCAGCGCGCGCAGGTCGGTCATCACGGTCTTGGCCGGCAACACCGCCTTGAACGGCCGGTGACGGCCCTCCCAGTTGGTGAAGCTGCCGGCCTGCTCCTCGACCAGGGCGACCGGGAAGACCACGTCGGCCCGGGACGCCGCCTCGCTGAAGCGGGTCTCGAAGCTCACCACGAAGCCGGTGTTCTCCAGCGCGGTGCGGGCACCGGCCGGGTCGGTCAGGTCGGCCAGTTCGACGCCGGCCACCACCAGGGCCCGCAACGTGCCCTCGGCGGCGGCGACCAGGATCTGGTCGGTGTCGCGGCCCGGTTCGGCCGGCAGGTTCGGCACCTCCCACACCGCACCGGCGTCCACCCGCGCCCCGGCCTCGGCGACCGGACGGCCACCGGGCAGCAGGTTCGGCAGGCAGCCGGCGTCCAGCGCGCCACGCTCCCCGGCCCGTCGCGGCACCCAGACCACCCGGGCCCCGGTGCGCTCGGCCAGGGCGGCGACCTCGGTCAGCGCGCCCGGATCCTCCAGGGCCCGTTCGCCCACCATGATCACGGTGTCGCCGTCGACGTGCACGTCCTCCATCTCGGCGAGCACCTTGGCGGCGGTACCGGGCACGGTGCGCAGCAGGGTGGCGCCCATCTTGTCGGCACCGGCGGAGCGGAACGGGGCGACCGTCCAGATCTTCAGCTTCTTCTTGCGCCAGGCCTTGCGCAGCCGCAGGAAGACGATCGGGGATTCTTCCTCGGGCTCGAAGTTCACCAACAGCACGCTGGAGGCGTTCTCCAGGTCCTCGTAGGTGACGTCCATCGGCTTACCGGCCACGTGGGTGGCCAGGAAGGCCGACTCCTCCAGGCTGGAGGGCCGGGCCCGGAAGTCGATGTCGTTGGTGCCGAGCACCACCCGAGCGAACTTCGCGTAGCCGTAGGCGTTCTCGTTGGTCAACCGGCCACCGGTGAGCACGCCCACCGAGGAGCCGGCCTCGGCCAGCCCGCGGGCGGCCACGTCCAGCGCCTCGGCCCAGGAGGCCTCCCGCAGCACACCGTTCTCGCGCACCAGCGGGTGCCGCACCCGGTCGTCCCCGCGGCCGGAGACGAAGGCGAAGCGGCCCTTGTCGCAGTTCCATTCCTCGTTGACCGCCATGTCGGGGCCGGCCAGGCGACGCATCACGGTGGTGCGTCGGTAGTCGACCCGCAGGGCGCAGCCGGAGGCGCAGTGTTCACACACCGACGGCACCGAGACCAGGTCGAAGGGCCGGGCGCGGAAGCGGTAAGCCTCGCTGGTCAGCGCACCCACCGGGCAGATCTGGATGGTGTTGCCCGAGAAGTACGACTCGAAGGGTTCGTTGGCGTAGATCGCGACCTGCTGCACCGCACCGCGTTCGGCCAGGTCGATGAACGGGTCACCGGCGATCTGCTCGGAGAACCGGGTGCAGCGCTGGCACATGATGCAGCGTTCCCGGTCGAGCAGTACCTGGGCGGAGATGTGGATCGGCTTGGGGAAGGTGCGCTTCACGTCGGTGAACCGCGACTCGGCCCGGCCGTTGCTCATCGCCTGGTTCTGCAGCGGGCATTCGCCGCCCTTGTCGCAGATCGGGCAGTCCAGCGGGTGGTTGACCAGCAGGAACTCCATCATCCCGTGCTGGGCCTTGTCGGCCACCGGCGAGGTGCGCTGGGTGCGCACCTTCATGCCCGGCATCGCGGTCAGGGTGCAGGAGGTCTGTGGCTTCGGCATCGGCCGACCGCGGCCGTCGTCGACCACGTCGACCAGACACTGGCGGCAGGCGCCGGCCGGGTCGAGCAACGGGTGGTCACAGAACCGCGGGATCGGGATGCCGATGTCCTCGGCGGCGCGGATGATCAGGGTGCCCTCGGGCACGTTCATCTCGACGTCGTCGATGCTGATCTGCACCTGCTTCTCGGCCGGTACGACCGACTTGTCGGTGCCCTTGTCGATGGCTGTCATGCGGACGCTCCCGTGGTGGACGTGGCCGACTCGTTCCACAGCGCACTCTTGGCGTAGGGGAACAGCTCCCAGGCCGGGGTGGTCATGCCGGCTTCGAATTCTTCGCGGAAGTGCTTGATGCTCGACTGCACGATGGTGGCCGTACCGTCGGCCAGCGCGCAGAACGAACGGCCGGCGATGTTGTCGGAGATGTCGAGCAACTTCTCGATGTCGCCCTCCTCGCCCCGGCCGGCTTCCAGGCGCATCAGCACCTGCACCAGCCACCAGGATCCCTCCCGGCAGGGGGTGCATTTGCCGCAGGACTCGTGCTTGTAGAACTCGACCCAGCGCAGGCAGGCGCGCACCACCGAGGTGGTTTCGTCGAACAACTGCAGGGCCTTGGTACCCAGCGCCGCGCCGGCCTTGGCCAACCCGTCGTAGTCCATCGGCACGTCCAGGTGCTCGGCGGTCAGAATGCCCAGCGAGGAGCCGCCCGGGGTCCAGAACTTGAGTTCGTGCCCGTGCCGCATCCCGCCGGAGATGTCCAACAGCTCCCGCAGGGTGATGCCCAGCGGGGCCTCGAACTGGCCGGGGTTCGACACGTGCCCCGACAGCGAGTACAGCGTGAAGCCCTTGGAGTTCTCGGTGCCCATCGAGGCGAACCAGTCGGAGCCGTTGCGCACGATGGCCGGCACCGAGGCGATCGACTCGACGTTGTTCACCACCGTCGGGCTGGCGTACAGACCCGCCACCGCCGGGAACGGCGGCTTCAACCGGGGCTGGCCGCGGCGTCCCTCGAGGGAGTCGAGCAGTGCGGTCTCCTCACCACAGATGTAGGCGCCGGCGCCGGAGTGCACCACGATGTCGAGGTCGTAGCCGGTGCCCAGGATGTTCTTGCCCAGGTAGCCGGCCCGGTAGGCCTCGCGCACCGCGGCCTGTAGCCGGCGGATCACGTGCAGCACCTCACCGCGGATGTAGATGAAGGCGTTGTGCGAGTTGATCGCGAAGGAGCTGATGATCATGCCCTCGATCAGCAGGTGCGGATCGGCCATCATCAGCGGGATGTCCTTGCAGGTACCCGGCTCGGCCTCGTCGGCGTTGACCACCAGGTACTTCGGGTTCGGGTTGTCCTGCGGCACGAAGCTCCACTTCATGCCGGTCGGGAAGCCCGCACCACCGCGTCCGCGCAGGTTCGCGTCCTTGACCATGGTGACGATGTCGGCCGGCTGCATGCCCAGGGCCTTGCGCATCGTCTGGTACCCACCGGTGCGTTCGTACACCGGCAGCGTCCAGGAACGGTCCTGATCCCAGTTGGCGGAGAGCACCGGGGTGAGCATGTCGGTCACTGCTGTTCCTCCTTCCGGGGCGCCGCGGCATCGGCGGCCGGAGCCTGCCAGCCGTGACGCTTGGCCAGTTTCAGACCCAACTGGGACTGCAGACCGGCCGAGGGGCCCTCATCGGCTCGTCCGTCGGGGAAGCCGGCGATCACCCGCTCGGCCTCCCGCCACGAGGTGATCGTCGCGCCCCGGGTGGAGGCGACCTCCTCGCCGGCGCGCAGCTTGTCGATCAGTTCGATGGTCGAATCGGGGTTCATCGTGTCGAAGAACTCCCAGTTGACCATCACCACCGGGGCGTAGTCGCAGGCGGCGTTGCATTCCACCCGTTCGTAGGTGAAGGCGCCGTCGGCGGTGGTTTCGTTGTGCCCGACCCCGAGGTAGTCCTCGACCTTCTCGGCGATCGCGTCGCCGCCCATGATCGCGCAGAGCGCGGTGACGCACACCCCGATGTGGTGTTTGCCGACCGGGTTGCGCTTGAACATGGTGTAGAAGGTCGCCACCCCGTTCACCTCGGCGGCGGTGATGCCGAGGGTGTCGGCGCAGGCTTCGATGCCCGCGGGGGTGATCCGGCCCTGGGCCGACTGCACCAGGTGCAGCATCGGCAGCAGTGCCGAGCGCGGCTGCGGGTAGCGCGCCGCCAGCTCGGCCAGCTCGTTCATCGTCTCAACCGGAAGAGGCTCGTGGTCGCCGGAGAAGTCGACGCCACCGGAGTTGGCGAAATGGCTCTGGAATCCGCTCACCGGTCAACACCTCCCATCACCGGGTCGAGGCTCGCGCCGGCCACGATCACATCGGAGAGCATCGCGCCCTCGCTCATCGCCGGCAGACATTGCAGGTTCACGAAACTGGGGTCCCGGAAGTGCGCCCGGAACGGACGGGTGCCACCGTCGGACACCACATGGGCACCGAGCTCACCCTTGGGGCTCTCGACCGGCACGTAGGCCTGACCCGGGGGTACCCGGAAGCCCTCGGTGACGATCTTGAAGTGGTGGATCAGCGACTCCATCGACTCACCCATGATGTGCTTGATGTGCTCGTTGGAGTTGCCCTGCCCGTCGCTGCCGACCGACAACTGGGCCGGCCAGGCGATCTTCGGGTCGGCGACCATCACCGGCTCACCGGCGGAGGCCTCCAGCCGGGCGACGGCCTGCTTGATGATCTTCATCGACTCGTGCAGTTCGGCGATCCGCACCAGGTACCGGGCGAAGGCGTCGTCCCCCTCGACCGCGACGGTGTCGAAGTCGTAGGTCTCGTAGCCGCAGTACGGCTGGGTCTTGCGCAGATCCCAGTCGATGCCGGCGGCCTTCAGCGGCGGGCCGGTGACCCCCAGCGAGATCGCCAGCGAGGCGTCCATGTGGGCGACATCGACCAGGCGGGCCCGGAAGGTGG
This sequence comes from Propionibacterium sp., assembly GCA_012719335.1. Taxonomy (GTDB): domain Bacteria; phylum Actinomycetota; class Actinomycetes; order Propionibacteriales; family Propionibacteriaceae; genus JAAYAO01. Next base: position 13,666 of record JAAYAO010000065.1, read on the forward strand.
GGTTCGCGGTGCACAGCTTCTCGAGTTCGGGAATGTGCTTGTCGAGCCACTCGATCAGCTCGTGCAGCTTGTCGATCGCGCCCTCGGGCAGATCCTGGGCGACGCCGCCGGGGCGGAAGTACGCGTGGTTCATCCGCAGGCCGGTGATCATCTCCAGCATGTCCAGGATCATTTCGCGTTCCCGGAAGGCCGAGGTCATCACCGTGGTGGCACCGAGCTCGTTGCCGGCGGTGCCGATGCAGACCATGTGGCTGGACACCCGGTTCAGCTCCATCAGCAGCACCCGGATGTCGTTGGCGCGGGTCGGGATCTGGTCCTCGATACCGAGCAGCCGCTCCACACCCAGCACGTAGGTGGCTTCCTGGAACAGCGGGGTCAGGTAGTCCATCCGGGTGCAGAAGGTGGTGCCCTGGGTCCAGGTGCGGTATTCCATCGACTTCTCGATGCCGGTGTGCAGGAAGCCGATCCCGACCCGCATCGAGGTGACGGTTTCACCGTCGAGTTCCAGCACGAACCGCATCACACCATGGGTGGACGGGTGCTGCGGGCCCATGTTGACCACGATCCGCTCGTCGCCGCGTTCGGCCTGGGCGGTCGCGATCTCGTCCCAGTCGGCGCCGATGGCGGTGTACACCGGGCCCTCGGCCTCCTCACCGGGTGCGTACGGGTCGACGAAGGACGGCTCGGCGGCCTGGGTGTCGTCGAAGGTGTCGTCGTGGAAGGTGGCGTCCTTGGCAGAAGGCGTGCTCATGAGTTGTAGTTCCTCCGCTCCTCAACCGGGGCGATGGTGGCGCCCTTGTACTCGACGGGGATGCCGCC
>JAAYAO010000515.1 GCA_012719335.1 Propionibacterium sp.
GACGACCGTGCCCAGGTAGCGCTCGCCCTTCTCCGGCATGGTCGGGTTGGCGATCGCGTTGATCATCGTCCGGGCGGCCTCGGCGGCGGTGCCGTCGGAGGCGCCGATGTAGATGGTGCCGTCGTCCTCGATCGAGATGTTGGCGCCGGTGTCCTCCTGCATCTGGTTGATCACCTTGCCCTTGGGCCCGATCACCTCACCGATCTTGTCGACCGGAATCTTCACGGTGATGATCCGCGGGGCGTAGTCGCTCATCTCGTCGGGGCCGTCGATGGCCTCGTTCATCACGTCCAGCAGGGCGTACCGGGCTTCGCGGGCCTGCAGCATGGCCTTGGCCAGCTCCTCGGCCGGGATGCCGTCCAGCTTGGTGTCCAACTGCAGGGCGGTGACGAACTGACGGGTGCCGGCGACCTTGAAGTCCATATCGCCCAGGGCGTCCTCGGCGCCGAGGATGTCGGTCAGCGCCAGGTACTTGGCCTCACCGTCGACCTCTTCGCTCATCAGGCCCATCGCGATACCGGCCACCGGGGCGCGCAACGGCACACCGGCGTTCAGCAGCGCCAGGGTCGAGGCGCACACCGAACCCATCGAGGTCGAACCGTTGGAGCCCAACGCCTCGGAGACCTGACGGATCGCGTAGGGGAACTCGGCCCGGTTCGGCAGCACCGGCACCAGGGCCCGCTCGGCCAGCGCACCGTGGCCGACCTCGCGCCGCTTCGGCGACCCCACCCGTCCGGTCTCACCGGTGGAGTAGGGCGGGAAATTGTAGTTGTGCATGTACCGCTTGCTGGTCTCGGGGCCCAGCACGTCGAGCTTCTGCTCCATCTCGAGCATGTTCAAGGTGGTGACACCCATGATCTGGGTCTCGCCGCGCTGGAACAGGGCCGAGCCGTGCACCCGCGGGATCACGCCGACCTCGGCCGACAGGGTACGGATGTCGCGCGGGCCGCGGCCGTCGATGCGAACCCCGTCGGTGAGGGTGCGGTGCCGCACGATCTTCTTGGTGAGCGCCTTGAACGCGGCCGACAGTTCCTTCTCCCGACCCTCGAACTGGTCGGCCAGTTCCTCGGTGATCCGGATCCGCAGCTCGTGGGAGGCGTCGTCGCGGTCCTGCTTGCCGGGGATCTGCATGATCTTCGACAGCTCGTCCTCGGCCTTGGCGGCCACCGCGTCGTAGGCGTCGGACTCGTAGTCGTGGAAGACCGGGAAGGGGTAGGTGTCCTTCGGCATCTTGGCGGCCAGTTCGGCCTGCGCGTCGCACAGCGCCTTGATGAACGGCTTGGACGCCTCCAAGCCCTCGCTGACGACCTCCTCGGTCGGGGCGGTGCGCCCGGCCTTGACCAGGTCCCAGGTCTGCTCGGTCGACTCGGCTTCGACCATCATGATGGCGACGTCGCCGTCGGCCAGCACCCGGCCGGCCACGACCATGTCGAAGGTCGCGTCCTCGAGCTGCTCCACGGTCGGGAAGGCGACCCACTGGTCACCGATCAGCGCGACCCGGACGCCACCGATCGGGCCGGAGAACGGCAGACCAGCGAGCTGGGTGGACATCGAGGCGGCGTTGATCGCCACCACGTCGTAGAGCACGTTGGGGTTCAGCGCCAGCACGGTGACGATGACCTGCACCTCGTTGCGCAGGCCCTTGACGAAGGACGGGCGCAGCGGACGGTCGATCAGCCGGCAGGTGAGGATCGCGTCCTCGGACGGGCGGCCCTCCCGGCGGAAGAAGGAGCCGGGGATCCGGCCCGCGGCGTACATCCGCTCCTCGACGTCGACGGTCAACGGGAAGAAGTCGATCGCGTCGCGCGGGGTCTTCTGGGCGGTGGTGGTCGACAGCAACATGGTGTCGTCGTCGAAGTAGACCACGGCGGCGCCGTCGGCCTGCTTGGCCAACTGGCCGGATTCGAAACGGACGGTGTGCTTGCCGAACTTGCCGTTGTCGAGAACGGCCTCGGTGAATTCAGGTCCCTCCACGGGATTCCTTCCTGACATGGCGCGCGTCGGTGCGTGGTCAATCCCGATGAGACCGGTCTTCGATCGAGGCCCACGGGCACATCGTCCCGGAGACCACTACCGAGGACCGAGATCGCATCCGGTGGACGAACCGGCGCACGCGGTGGTGGGTAGTGCTATTCGGTTATATCAAAGCAACACGTACACCCCGGTGAACGGATGTTCCCGGGGTGTCACGGTGCCGGTCGGCGGCGATGGAAATCAGCGACGCAGACCCAGCCGAGCGATCAGCGAGCGGTAGTGCTCGATGTCGTTCTTGGCCACGTAGTTGAGCAGTCGACGACGCTGACCGACCATCAACATCAGGCCGCGACGCGAGTGGTGGTCACCCTTGTGCTCCTTGAGATGTTCGGTCAGGTGCGAGATCCGCTTGGTGAGCAGCGCGATCTGGACGTCGGGCGAACCGGTGTCCCCCGGCTTGGTCGCGTACTCTTCGATGATCTTCTGCTTCTCGGCAGCGTCCACGGCTGCTCCTCCTTCGGTTTCCCGTTGCGCGGCGCTCCCCCGGGTTCGGGCCCACCACTGGAGGTGGTCGGAGCTCTTGGTGATCCGCGGCCGTCGTGACGGCAACCTGAAAACCATACCCCATCGGGCCGGTTCGCACCCAATGCGAACCCACTGGCCGGGCGAACGCGTCGGGCGACTGCCGATGAACGGGAACCGGACCCGGCCGAACGAATGCGCTGCCTAGGGTGGTTACTGCACGGTATCCCACCGGCTGCACCACCATCAGACACACTGTTCAGGAGTTCCCGTGTCCGTCAAAGACCAGATTCTCGCCACCGCCGAGGAGTACCGTTCCGAGGCCCTGGAGGCCGACCACCTCAATCAACTGGCCGACGCCACCGTCGCCCGGATGAAGGAGCAGAAGGTCATTCGGATGCTGCAGCCCGCCGAGTACGGCGGCCTGGAGGTGGGGCCGCGCGAGTTCGCCGAAACCGTGATGACCCTGGCATCGCTGCATCCGTCCGCCGGCTGGGTCGCCGGCGTGGTCGGGGTACACCCCTGGCAGTTGGGCCTGGGCACCAAGCAGGTGCAGGACGAGGTCTGGGGTGAGGACCCCGACACCTGGATCGCCTCCCCGTACATGCCCAACGGCATGGCCATCCGGGTCGAGGGCGGGTACCGGATGTCGGGTCGCTGGTCCTTCTCCTCCGGCACCGACCACTGCCAGTGGCTGTACCTGGGCGCGATGAAGTGCGACGAGGAGGGCAACATGGTGATGCCCCCGCAGATGCTGCACGTGAACCTGCCGCGCAGCGACTACCAGATCGTGCCGGACTCGTGGGACGTGGTCGGTCTGCTCGGCACCGGCTCGAAGGACATCATCGTCGAGGACGCCTTCATCCCCGACCACCGCCTGATGACCTACGAGGACGTCGTCGAGGGTGTCCAGTGGCGCACCATGGGCATCGACAAGACCCTCTTCCAGCTCCCCTGGTCGATGATGTTCCCGCTGGGCATCTCCTCGGCCACGATCGGGATCGCCCAGGGCCTGTACGACCTGGTGCTCGACTACCAGCGCAACCGGGTCGGCGCCGAGGGCAACGTGATCAAGGACGACCCGATCGTGATGTACCACCTGGGTCAGAGCGGCGCCCAACTGCGGGCCGCCCGCGAGGCCATCCTGAGCAATGCCCAGGAGATCTACGACATCGTGGCCGCCGGTGAGGAAGTGCCTTCGCCCGACGCGCCGAGGGCCGCCGCAACCAGATCGACGCGGTGTGGACCGCCGCCCGTGCGGTGGACGACGCCTACGCCCGCTGTGGTGGCACCGCCCTGCGCAACGACAACCTGATGCAGAAGTTCTGGCGCGACATGCAGGCCGGTCTGCACCACGCCATTCACGTCGCGACCACCCCGTACCAGGCGGCCGCGCTGAGCGAGCTGGGCTTCGAACCGCAGGGGCCGCTGCGCGCGATGATCTGATCATCACCCCGCCCCGGCTCACAGGTTGAGTACCGGAAACGGGCGGGCACCGCGGGGATAGGCTGACGTGGTGTCCGCCCGTTTTCGTGCCCTGTTGGCCGATACCCGTCCGCTGAGCCACCCGGATTTCCGCCGGCTGTGGGTCGCGAACATCATCACCGTGATCGGTGGGCAACTCACCGTGGTGGCGGTACCGGCCCAGCTCTACTCGATGACCGGCAGTTCGGGTTGGGTGGGGTTGACCGGCATCTTCGGCCTGGTGCCGTTGTTGGTGTTCGGGCTGTGGGGCGGTGCGCTGGCCGATTCGCTGGACCGGCGGATGCTGCTGGTGGTCACCTCGATCGGCCTGGCGGTGACCAGTGCCCTGTTCTGGGTGCAGGCCGCGCTGGGGGTGACCAACCCCTGGGTGTTGTTGTGGCTGTTCGCCCTGCAACAGGCCTTCTTCGCCCTGAACCAGCCGGTGCGCACCGCGATCGTGCCCCGACTGGTGCCGGCTCGGGAACTGGCCGCGGCCAACTCGTTGAACATGACCGTGCTGCAGGTCGGCGCGGTTGCCGGCCCGCTGGTCGGCGGCATCCTGATTCCGGTGATCGGGTTCTCCGCGCTGTACGCGATCGACGCGATCTGTTTGGTGTTGGCGGTGTTGATGGTGGTGCGGCTGCCGATGTTGCCGCCGATCGGGGCACCCACCAAGGCCGGGTTGCGGTCGGTCTTCGACGGGTTCGTCTACCTGGCCAAGCACCCGGTGGTGATGATGTCCTTCGCGGTCGACATCGTGGCGATGGTGTTCGGGATGCCGCGGGCGCTGTTCCCCGAGATCGCGAACATGTCCTTCGGGGGCCCGACCGAGGGCGGCTGGGTGTTCGCCCTGCTGTTCGCCGCGATCCCCCTCGGCGGGGTGCTCGGCGGCATCTTCTCCGGCTGGGTGTCGCGGGTGAGCCGGCACGGCCTGGCCGTGGTGATCGCGGTGATCGTGTGGGGTGCGGCGATCACCGGGTTCGGGGTGGCGGTCTGGTTCGCCCCGGGCCGGCCCGGGCTGCTGGTGGCGGTTGCGGTGGGCTGTTTGATGATCGGTGGCGCCGCGGACGTGGCCTCGGCGGCTTTCCGGTCCACGATCCTGCTGCAGGCCGCGACCGATGACATGCGGGGCCGGCTGCAGGGCGTGTTCACCGTGGTGGTCAGCGGTGGCCCGCGGGTCGCGGATCTGCTGCACGGTTCGACCGCCGCCCTGGTCGGCACCGCGGTGGCGACCGCCGGCGGTGGGGTGTTGGTGATCATCGGGACGGTCTCACTGGCCCTGCTGGTGCCGGCCTTCGTCCGCTACCGCTTCACCCCGTGACCGCCGGGGTGTACGCCATCAGCACCAACAGGTCGGCCTCGTCGGCTTCCTGCGCCCCGCGCACATAGCGTTCGGCGATGCTCAGCCCGGCCCCGGTGACGGCCTGCCGCACCCGGTCGGGGTCGTGCAGCACCAGCGGCACCTCGACCTCGTGCCCCAGGTAGTGGTCGGTGGGCAGCACCTCGTTGCCGATGCGCACCGCCAACAACAACCAGCCCTCCGGGGCCAGCACCCGCACCAGCGCCGCGACCGCCTCGTCCAACTCCGAGCCGGCCAGGTGCCCGAACACGTCCCAGGCGATGATCGCGCCCCACGCCGGGGCCGCCGGTGGGCGCAGCAGCCGGGTCAGGTCACCGGTCTCGAACCTCGCCCCGGGATGGGCCGCGGCAGCGGCCGCCACCATCGCCGGTGACCGGTCCACCCCGGTGACCTGCGCGTCCATCGCGGCCAGTAGTCCGCTCGCCCAGCCCGTCCCGCACCCGACGTCGACGATCGGCCCGAGGCCGGCCAGCCGGGCCACCAGCCAGGCGTCGAAGGGATGTGGCTCGGCCGGGTCCAGCGGCTGCTCGGCCACCTGCTCGTAGCCGGCCAGCACCCGGGCATCCCGGTCGGCGGCTCCCCCGGCCAACACCACCTCACGGTCGACGGCGGCCGGCGCGGGTTCGGGTTCGGCTCCGACGATCGGGCCGAGAACGTGAATCCAGCGGTGGTCC
>JAAYAO010000516.1 GCA_012719335.1 Propionibacterium sp.
GGACTTGCCGGAGCCGGACAGGCCCAACAACACCGTTACCTTGGCCTGCTCGAAGCTGGCGCTGAAGTCGTCGAGGCCGAGCACGGTGGGGCTGAACCTCTTGGTGACTTTCTCCAGAACGATCGGGGTAGCGGTGTTGTCGGGCATGTCACGAACTCCGTGGGGTCGAGATGAAGGTGGGTGGGGAACGCCGGTCAGGCGTTGCAGGCCTCGGCCTGGGTCAGTTCACAAACCTTGCGCACGCCGTCGTAGTCGGAGTCCTCGACGTCCTTGAAGCCCCACGAGTCCTCGGGGAGCTTGCAGGTCTCGGCGTCCTCACAGATACCGGCCTCGACCATGGCGTCGACGTTGCCCTTCTCGACCAGGGTCGTGCGCAGGATCTCCGCGGTCTCCTCGTCGATGGTGTCGAGGTTCATCGCCAGCGGCGAGCCCATGATCTGCTCCGACTCCCAGACCATCCGGAAGTCGTCCTTGTTGATCTGACCGGACTCGGCCATGGTGTCGATCATCGTGTCGAAGGCGAAGCCGGCATCACACTGGCCGGAGTCGACCGCGAGCAGCGAGGCGTCGTGGCCGCCGGCCAGCACCTCGTTGACGTCGGTGGCCGGGTCCAGACCGGCGTCCAGCAGACCGGCGCTCGGGTACAGGTAACCGGAGGTGGAGGCCTTGTCGACGAAGCAGACGTTCTTGCCCTTCAGGTCCTCGATCGTCTGGATGTCGGAGTCGTTCTTGGTCCACAGCATCGAGGTGTAGCCGGGCTCCTCGTCCGGGCCGTCCACCATCGCGCCGATCGGCTCGATGTTGATGCCGCCGTCCTTGGCGATCTTGTAGGAGAACGGGCCGTAGGAGGCCAGGTCGATCTTGCCGGCGCGCTGACCCTCGATCACGGCCGCGTAGTCGGTGGCTTCCTGGAACTCGACGGTCTTGCCGGTCTCCTGCTCGATCAGGGCGATCATCGAGTCGAACTGGGCCTGCAGGTTGCCCGACTCCTCGGACGGCACGGAGGCCAGGATCAAGGTGTCCTTGCCCTCGCCACCGCCGCCGGTGGTGTCGTTGGTGTCGTCGGCCGACGAGCCGCAGCCGGCCAGCACGAGGGCCGCGGCCATCGACGCCACAGTGGCGACCTTGGCGCGGGAGAAGATCCGGGACATGAGTACTCCTGGGGGTGAGTGACAACTACTTCCGGATGCACTTAAGGGATCCCACGCCACCGATCCGCTACTCAAAGGTGAACTGACGGCAACCTGCCGGCGACGATCCGGGGTTTCGGCACGTCAACCAGCCGAATGTTGCCGTTCCGTTACGCAAACCCACCCCGCAGTACGGCGTCCGGGCTCACTCGAAGGCGCGGGCGCGTTCGCCGGGCTTCTCGTCCAGCAGCGCCCGTGCCTCGGCCAGGTGCTTGTGTTCCACGAGCACCTCGTAGCGGGTGGCGACCGTCTGGGTGATCGAGGTGAAGTCGCGGCGTCCCCCGGACAGCGCGTACCCGATCGAGGCGAACACCATGCTCACCCCGATGCCGATCACCAGAGCGACCACCACCATGGCCAGGAACTGCTCGGGCGGGAAGAAGATCAGGGCCAACAGCGAGAAGAAGACCGCCATCGACAGACCGGATCCGACCGCCCCGCGCAGTACGGTGCCCCAGTTCTTGCGGCCCAGCACCCGTTCGACCGACTTCAGGTCGGTACCGACGATGCACAGGTTCTCGACCGCGAACTTGCGATCGGACAGAAAGTCCACCGCAGCCTGGGCATCGGTGTACGAGTCGTAGATCGCCAGGGACTGCGGAAAATTCAGCTTGAACAGGGCGCGGGCATCGGACGTGGGTGGCATGGTCACTCCTCCAGCGTAACCCGGCAATCCGAACAGGCACGCCGGTTGAGCAGGTTCACGCTTGCGTGGCCGCCCCCACGCCGGTTGAACAGATCCACGCCCGCGGGGCTGTCCCCACGCCGGTTGAGCAGGTTCACGCTTGCGTGAACCGTGTCGAAACCACCGCGCAACCATCACGGAAACACGACCAC
>JAAYAO010000517.1 GCA_012719335.1 Propionibacterium sp.
GACACGGTGCCCTCGGTGACCGACTCACCCAGGGCGGGCAGTTCGACCTCGGTGCCCTCGGCGGGGCCGGACGACGCCGCCGGCGCGCTCTCGGCCGGGGCCTCCTCGGCGGGGGCTTCGTCGGCGGGGGCCTCCTCCTGAGCCGGCTCGTCCTCGGCGGGAGCCTCCTCGGCCGGGGCCTCGTCCGCATCGCCGATCACGGCGAGAATGGCGCCGACCTCGACGGTGTCGTCCTCGGCGGCCTTGATCTCCAGGACGGTGCCGGCGACGGGGGAGGGAATCTCGGTGTCCACCTTGTCGGTGGAGATCTCGACCAAGGGCTCGTCCACCTCGACGGTGTCGCCGACCTGCTTCAGCCAGCGGGAGATGGTGCCTTCGGTGACGGATTCGCCAAGCTGCGGAAGCTCAACAGAAGTCGGCATGGTGTATCAGGACTCCTTCGGTGGGCGTGCGAACGCGCGGATGGAGGTAACCCTACCCGGGCGTGTGCCGATAATCCCACGTCACCCCCGGAACGTCGCCCCGGGGCCGGTCACCGCAGGTGTAAAGGCTTGCCGGCCAGCGCCAGGTGAGCCTCGCCGAGGGCCTCGCCCAGGGTCGGGTGGGCGTGCACCAGGGCGGCGACCTCATCGGGATGGGCACCCCACCCGACGATCAGCTGGCCCGACCCCATCAGTTCACCGACCCCCGGCCCGACCGCGGCGATACCCACCACCGGCCCGTCCGCGACCCGGATCACCTTGACCAGGCCCCGGCCGCCGTTGAGCTGGGCCCGGGCGTTACCGGCCAACTCGCTGGTGTGCACCTCGATGTCGCCGTACTCGGCCCGCGCGGCCCGCTCACCCAGCCCCACCGACGCCACCTGCGGGTCGGCGTAGGTGATCCGGGGCAGGTCCCGGTCGGCCATCGGCATCGGCGGACGGGGCAACCCGCCCGCGGCGTGGGCGGCGTCCTCGGCCACGAAGATGCCGTGGGCGAACCCCCGGTGCGCCAACTGCGGGCCGGCGACCAGATCCCCGACCGCAACCACCCCGGCGATATCGGTGGCCAGCCGGTCGTCCACCCGGACATGGCCGCTGTCGGTCAGCCCGACCCCGGCTCCGGCGAAGGCCTCGGTCACCGGCTCCCGGCCGACCGCCACCAGCACGGTGTCCACCTCGAGCCGTTCCCCGGCCAGGTCGAGGTGCACCAGGTCGCCGTCCCGGCGCACCGCGGTGATCTCCGCCCCGACCCGCACGTCGACGCCGCGCCGGGTGAAACTGCGGGTGAAGTCGGCGGCGATGTCGGCGTCCTCACCGAGCAGCAGCCGGTCGGCGGCCTCCAACAGGTGCACCCGGGCACCCAGGGACGCCCACAGGGACGCGAACTCGACCCCGATCACCCCACCACCGATCACCGCCACCCGCTCGGGCACCCGGTCCAGCCGCAATGCCTGGTCGCTGCTGATGATTCGCTCCCCGTCCAGGGGTGCCACCGGTAATCGCCGCGGCCGGGCGCCGGTGGCCAACACCACGGTGCGCCCCCGGACGGTGCGGTCCGCGACCCGTACCCCGGGCCCCGCCCGGTCGACGACCAACTCGCCGTCTCCCTCGACGGTGGTGATCCCGGCCGCGGCGATCAGCCCGCGCAAGCCGGTGTGCAGCCGGTGGACGGTGCGGTCGGTACGGGCCAGCAGGGTGGCCGCGTCCACCCCGTCGAACTCGGTGTGCACCCCCCATTCGGCCGCCGACCGGGCCGCGTCGGCCAACTCACCGGCATGCAGCATCGCCTTGGTGGGGATGCAGCCGCGGTGCAGGCAGGTGCCGCCGATCCGGTCGCGTTCGATCAAGGTCACCGACAACCCCAGCCCCGCCGCGCGCAGGGCCGCGGCATACCCGCCGGAACCGGCTCCCAACACCACCAGGTCGGTCACATCGTGCGTCATGGGGTTCATCCTGCATCATGGAACGGTGGCATGGTGGAAGAGGCGCAAACGGCAGACCGGTACGAGTTCGTCCTCGGCGGGGTCGGCCAACCCCGCCTCGGTGCAGCACCTGACCGAGTTCGCGCAGTCCCGGCGCGGTGTGGAGGTCTTCGTCGAATCCCCGACAAATGTGGCCCAGGCCTCGGTGCTGTTGATCGCCGGGGACGGCGAATGGACCCGCCGGCAGGTGCCGTCGGCGGCCTGGGGCCACAAGTTCGCCGAGCACCTGAAGATTCCGGCCTATGACGCCGGGGTGGTCGGGTACCCGCAGCGGATGCGGGATTGGAACCGCAAGCAGAAGATTCTGAACCAGCGCGCCGAGAACGACTGAGGCGTCCGGCACCCCCACGGGCACCGGACGCCCCGACGTCGGATCCGGAGGGTCAGCCGGCCAACGACCGGGCCACCTCGACCAGGGTGCGCACCCCGAACCCGGTGCCACCGTTGCTGTCGCAGCCGGAGTCGGGTTCGTCGCGCCAGGCCGGGCCGGCGATGTCCAGGTGGGCCCAGGAGATCGACTCCGGCACGAACTTGCGCAGGAAGGCGCCGGCCACCAGGGCACCGCCGTAGCGGCTCTTGCCGCTGGAGCGCAGATCGGCGATCGACGACTTCAACGACTCGGTCGCCTCCTCGGTCAGCGGTAGCCGCCAGAAGGCCTCACCGGCCGATTCGGAGGCGCCCAGCACCCGCTCGGCCAACTCGTCGTCATCGCTGATCAGGCCCGCGGTGCGGTTGCCCAGGGCCACCATGCAGGCACCGGTCAGGGTGGCGATGTCGAGCACCGCGTCGGGTGCGTCCTCACCGGCCCGGGCCAGCGCGTCGGCCATCACCAACCGGCCCTCGGCATCGGTGTTGGCGTTCTCCACCGTCAGGCCGCCGTACATGGTCAACACGTCGGAGGGCCGGTAGGCGGTGCTGGACGGCATGTTCTCGGCCATCGGGGCGTAGGCGGTGACCCGCACCTTCAACCCCAGGTCGGCGATCGCCCGCACCGCGCTGATCACCGCCGCCGCACCGGCCATGTCGCACTTCATCGTCAC
>JAAYAO010000518.1 GCA_012719335.1 Propionibacterium sp.
GGCTCGGGCATCCCGTGTACCCGACGGCCGGGCCCTCATTCCCCGCGGGCGATCGCCTCGTGGTGCCGGACGACCTCGCGGACGATGAAGGTGAGGAATTTCTCGGCGAATTCCGGGTCCAATTCGGCTTCGGTGGCCAGCCGCCGCAGTCGTTCGATCTGACGTCCCTCGCGGGCCGGATCGGCGGGCGGGAAACCGTGCCGGGCCTTGAGCCGGCCGACCCGCTGGGTGGTCTTGAACCGTTCGGCCAGCAGGTGCACCAGCGCGGCGTCGAGGTTGTCGATCGTGCCGCGCAACCGCAGCAACTCGGCGTGGGCCGCTTCGGTGGGGTCGCTCATGTCAGGCAGCCTAGGGCAATCAGATGAACCACTCGGGGGCCATGGACACCTCATTGGGATCACGCGGTTTGCCCGGCACCCCCAACACGGTGTGCCCCGAGTCGACGCTGCGGGTGACCACGGCGTTCGCGCCGATCTGGGCGCCGGCCCCGACCACCACCGGGCCGAGAATCTTCGCGCCGGCCCCGACCACCACGCCGTCCTCGAGGGTGGGGTGGCGTTTGCCGGGGTTCATCGTCCGCCCGCCCAGGGTGACCTGGTGGTAGAGCATCACGTCGTCGCCGACCTCGGCGGTCTCGCCGATCACCACACCCATCCCGTGGTCGATGAAGAAGCGCCGACCGAGCTGGGCGCCGGGATGGATCTCGATGCCGGTCAGCGCCCGGTTCAGGCGGGACAACACCCGGGCCGGCAGCCGGAGCAGCGGCGAGGAGGTCCACATCCGGTGCGCCACCCGGTGCAGCCAGATGGCGTGCAATCCGGGATAGGCCAGGACGAGTTCGATCCGGCTGCGGGCAGCCGGATCATGGGTGAAGGCGGTATCCAGGTCCTCGCGGAAACGCGCCCGAGCCCGGGCCACCCAATCGGGCAGCCCGGGCTTGGAACGCTGCTGGCCGGTCATCAGACCAGGTCGGCGTAGAGCACCGTCGACAGGTAGCGCTCACCGAAGTCGGGGAGCACCACGACGATGTTCTTGCCCTCGTTCTCGGGGCGCTTGGCCACCTCGAGCGCGGCCCACAGGGCGGCGCCGCCGGAGATGCCGATCAGCAGGCCGTCCTTGGGGCCGGCCGAACGGGCGGTGGCGATCGCGTCGTCGAGCTGCACGTCGATCACCTCGTCGATCACCGACCGGTCGAGGATCGACGGCAGGAAGTTCGCGCCCAGGCCCTGGATCTTGTGCGGGCCGGCCTTGCCCTCGGTGAGCAGCGGGGAGTCGGCGGGCTCGACGGCAACGATCTGCACCTCGGGCTTGCGCTCCTTCAGCACCTGACCGACACCGCTGATGGTGCCGCCGGTGCCGATACCGCCGACGAAAATGTCGATCTGGCCGTCGGTGTCGTTCCAGATCTCCTCGGCGGTGGTGTTGCGGTGGATCTCGACGTTGGCCTGATTGTCGAACTGACGGGCCAGGATCGCGCCCTCGGTCTGCTCGACGATCTCGTTGGCCTTGGCGACCGCACCCTTCATGCCCTCCGAGCCGGGGGTCAGTACCAGTTCGGCGCCGAAGGCCTTCAGCACGGCCTTGCGCTCGGCCGACATGGTCTCGGGCATCGCCAGCACCACGCGGTAGCCGCGAGCCGCGCCGACCATGGCCAGGGCGATACCGGTGTTGCCGGAGGTGCCCTCGACGATCGTGCCGCCGGGCTTCAGCTCGCCGGCCGCCTCGGCGGCGTCGACGATCGAGACGCCGATCCGGTCCTTGACCGAGTGGCCCGGGTTGACGTACTCGAGCTTGGCGTAAATGGTCGCGGCCGCGCCCTCGGCGGAGCGGTTGACCTTGACCAGCGGGGTGTTACCCACAACCTTGGTGACATCTTCAAAAACGCGCATGGGTCAAATCAACCACGAGATCCGGTGAATCCGGTAACGGATCGACCGAAATAGTCACCTGCTGGGCCCCCTTGACACCTTCCGGCAGGGGTGTCCACGGGTCGGCGGGGGGACGGGGCGTCGCCGGCTTCGGGGTGTTCCCCCGGGTTCGTCCGACCGTTCACCGGGTTGTGCGCCCATCCGGGCGAACCGGCCGATCCCGCGTCGAGGCTGGCCGTAGAATGCCGCACATGACAGCCGCACAGCACGACCTCGTCCTGGTCATGGACTTCGGTGCCCAGTACGCCCAACTCATCGCCCGCCGGGTCCGCGAAGCCAAGGTGTACTCCGAGGTGGTGCCGCACACCATCGCCGCCGACGAACTGGCCGCCCGCAAGCCGGCCGCCATCGTGCTCTCGGGTGGGCCGTCCTCGGTCTATGCCGGGGGAGCCCCCGGCCTGCCCGACGGCCTGTTCGATCTGGGCGTGCCGGTGCTCGGTATTTGCTACGGCTTCCAGGCGATGGCCGCCGCGCTGGACGGCGAGGTGAACCGCACCGGGCTGAGCGAGTTCGGCCGCACCCCGATGACCGTCACCGAGCCCGGCAACCTGCTGGCCGGCCTGGGCGAGGGATGCAAGGTCTGGATGAGCCACGGTGACGCGGTACAGCGGGCACCGGAGGGATTCACCGTGCTGGCCCGCACCGACGGGGCGCCGGTGGCCGCCTTCGAGGCGACCGACGGACGCAAGCTGGCCGGCCTGCAATGGCACCCCGAGGTGCTGCACAGCGAACACGGCCAGCGGGTGATCGAGAACTTCCTGACCTGGGCCGGGTGCCGCCCCGACTGGACGCCGGCCAACATCGTGGCCGACACGGTCGCGGCGGTGCGCGAACAGGTCGGTGACAAGCGGGTGCTCTGCGGGTTGTCCGGCGGGGTCGATTCGGCGGTGGCCGCGGCCCTGGTGCAGCGCGCGATCGGCGATCAGCTCACCTGCGTGTTCGTCGACCACGGCCTGCTGCGGGCCGGGGAGGCCGAACAGGTCGAGAACGACTTCGTCGCCGCCACCGGGGTCGACCTGTACGTGGCCGACGCGGTGGATCAGTTCCTCGGCCACCTGGCCGGGGTCACCGACCCCGAAACCAAGCGCAAGATCATCGGCCGCGAGTTCATCCGCACCTTCGAGAACGCGGCCCGGGAGATCAGCAGCGATCACGAGATCGAGTTTCTGGTGCAGGGCACGCTCTACCCCGACGTGGTCGAATCCGGCGAGGGCAGCGGCGCGGCCACGATCAAGAGCCACCACAACGTCGGGGGCCTGCCCGACGACCTGCAGTTCACCCTGATCGAGCCGTTGCGCCAGTTGTTCAAGGACGAGGTGCGCGCGGTCGGTGAGGAGCTCGGCCTGCCCTCCGAAATGGTGTGGCGCCACCCCTTCCCCGGCCCCGGCCTGGGCATCCGGATCATCGGCGAGGTGACCGCCGAGCGACTCGACCTGCTGCGCCGCGCCGACCTGATCGCCCGCCAGGAGCTCACCGCCGCCGGCCTGGACCGCGACATCTGGCAGTTCCCGGTGGTGCTGCTCGCCGACGTCCGCTCGGTGGGGGTACAGGGCGACAGCCGCACCTACGGCCACCCGGTGGTGCTGCGTCCGGTGATGAGCGAGGAC
>JAAYAO010000519.1 GCA_012719335.1 Propionibacterium sp.
ACGGGGACAGGGTGGCGCCCGGCGGCACGCTGACCCTGGCACCCGTGCGGGGCTGGCGCAACTGCTCGCGCAGGGCCGACTCGGTGATGATCACGGCAGGCTCGCCTCCCAGTCGGCCGGGTGGGTGACGTACAGGAACCGGGCCCACGTTGGCGTCCCGAACGTGATCGAGGTGCCACGCGGGATGTACAGGACGTCACCGGGCCGGCCCACGACGGTGCCGTCGGGCCCGCCGATGTGGAGCTCGCCCTCGATCACGTACTGGACCTCGTCGTAGGTCAGCGTCCAGGGAAAGCTGCCCTTGGTGAGGGTGAGGAACCCGGCGGCCACGGGGGACCCGTGCGCCGCGGTGACGACATCGGCCGAGCGCACGTCCTGGCCCGGCGCGGGCCCGGGATACGGGAAGGGCTCGAGTGCGACCTCTCGGCCATCGACATGCACGATCCGATCCGGGTGACCGTTCCCGTCCAGTGCCGCGTTCGCCTCGGGTACAGCCAGCACGCCGGCGACGATCCGTCGCACCCGGTCCTCGAGCGAGCCACCATCGCCACCCGGTCGGGGGGTGTCCGGCGAGGTGCTCGCCGGGACCAGCGCAACGTCGAGCTCGCGCGCGGTGTCGCGCGCCAGTGGC
Organism: Propionibacterium sp.; assembly: GCA_012719335.1. GTDB lineage: Bacteria > Actinomycetota > Actinomycetes > Propionibacteriales > Propionibacteriaceae > JAAYAO01. The sequence continues at coordinate 632 of JAAYAO010000519.1, forward strand.
GTGACGATGGTCCCGGCGGCCACCTGGAGCCGATTGGTCCCCTGCTCGGCGGCGGCACGGACGTCCGCCGCCGTCAGGGCGCGGCGGGTCGAGGCAGGCATGGTCGTGGCCTTGCGCTGTCAACGAGACGGGCGGCTGGCCCGCGGCCGTCAGGCCTCGTCGGTGCTGGGCAGGATCGCCTCGACGTCGCCGTGCGGACGCGGGATCACGTGCACGGACACCAGCTCGCCGATGCGGTCGGCCGCGGCGGCGCCGGCGTCCGTGGCCGCCTTCACGGCGCCCACGTCGCCACGCACCATCACGGTGACGTACCCGCCACCGATCTGCTCCTTGCCGATGAGCTTGACGTTGGCGGCCTTGACCATTGCATCGGCAGCCTCGATGGCGCCGATGAGGCCCTTGGTCTCGACCATGCCGAGAGCGATCATCTGGACATCTGCCATGGGAGTTCTCCTTTGTTGTGTGACAGGTGGGTTGTCATTGGTGGTTGTGGTGGACTGTTCAGTTGTGTCGGCGGACTCAGCCTTCGGCTTCGCCCTGGGTCTGCGCCTCGGTGGCGCCTTCGTCTGTTCGGTCATGGGCTACCTCCTCGCGGACCTCACTTCTGCATTTCGTTCAGGATCTGGCGGACCAACTTCTCGATCAGCGCCGCGTCCGGGTCGGACGAGGCGGGCGCCTTCGAGGTGCCCGAGTCGTCGTCGTTGTCTGACACGGCCGGGGACATGCCCTCGAGCCTGCCGCCGTGGGCCCGCGCGATGTCGGGCGCGGGGCGCAGGTGGTAGGCCAGGCGCTTCACGTTCAGGACGTGCTCGACGGTGATGTTGTCGCTGACGACCGCCCCGCCAATGCCGCCGGGGGCCAGCGTCATCGACGGGCGCAGGCCCGTCGTAGCGCCGACGCCGCCGAGGCAGCCCCACGTGTTGACGAGGATCCGGAAGGCCGGCTTCTCGATGCCGAACTGCATCACCGATTCCTCGTCGCGCGAGTGGATGACCATCGAGTGGCCGTCGCCCCCGAACTTGAGCAACTGGATGGCGCGGTCGCAACCCGCCTTCCAGCCATCCTCGACCATCCAGCCGAGGACCGTGGTGAGCTTCTCCCGCGACAGGGGGTACTTGGGCCCCACGCCGTCGAGTTCGGCCACCAGGATCCGGGTGGAATCGGGGACGGAGATGCCGGCCATGCGACCGAGTTCCTGCGGGGTCCGGCCGACGTACTCGGCGTACATCATGCCGTTGGGACGGAACATGGACGAGGCGAGCTTGTCCGCCTCCTCCCTGCTCAGCCACTGCGCCCCGCGCTCCTGCATCTCGGACTTCAGCCGATCGGCGATCGGCCGGTCCGCGATGACCGCCTGCTCGGTCGCGCAGATCGTGGAGCAGTCGAAGGACTTCGACTCCACCAGCATCTGGGCCGCCTTGACGATGTGCGCCGAGCGATCGACGTAGGCCGGCACGTTACCGGGGCCGACGCCAAGGGCAGGCTTGCCGACGCTGTGCGCCGCCTTCACCATGCCCGGGCCACCCGTCGCCAGGATCATCGACGTGGCGAAGTGGTTCATCAACTCGTTGGTGCCTTCGATGCTGAGTTCGGTCATGCAACTGACCAGCCCCTTCGGCATGCCAGCGGCCTCCCCCGCCTCGGCCATGACCCGCACCGCCTCCGCGGTGCACTTCTTGGCCGACGGGTGCGGGGCGACGACGATCGCGTTGCGGGCCTTCACCCCGATGAGGACCTTGAAGATCGCGGTCGAGGTCGGGTTGGTCGACGGGGTCAGTGCACACAGCACGCCCACCGGCCACCCGATCTCCACGATGCCCAGGCTGTCGTCGCGGCGGAGCACGCCGCAGGTGGGGACGTCCTTGATGGAGTCCCACACCCCCTGCGCGGCGAACTCGTTCTTGATCTGCTTGTGGGCGGGGTATCCGAAGCCGGTCTCGTCGTGGGCCATCTGGCCAAGCCGTCCGGCCTCACGCATCGCAGCCTCGACCATGGCTTCACAGATCTTGTCCACCTGGCTCTGGGAGGCGAACTGGAAGGACCGCATGGCCTCCCTCGCCGCCACGGCCAGGTCCCTGGCCTGCTGGATGGACCGCAGATCCGAATCCATGTTGTTCGGGCTCATGTTCCTCGACTCCTAGAAGCGCTTCGGGTTCGCGGCAACCTCGAGCACACCGTCCTGGAAGGCGGCGCACGCCGCACGGCAGGCGCTCTGCGATCCGGTGAGGAGACCTCCGGCGAAGTTGGTCTCGCTCGGCGGAGCGAAGTACTCCTGCACGCTGACGTCGGCGGCCTTGACCGCCAGGTCGAGCGCGTAGGTCGCCTCCAGCGGCGGGGCGATGAGGTACGCCAGGGGCTCGCCCTGCCGGATCCCGGCCTCCTTGGAGAGGTAGCTGCCCGTGCTGGAGATGAGGTGGGCGAAGAAGGTCAGGTCTCCCGACTCGTCGGCCGAGTAGAACCAGGCCTCCTCCTCTGCGTAGGAGATCGCGGCGTCGACGCCCGCCCGCACCTCTGCGGGCGTGGGGCCGGCCAGCATGCCGATGATCTCACCCGACAGCGGACCCGACGGGTAGCCGGAGCCTGCATAGAAGCTCTTGGCGTAGGCCACGTCGACCTCTGCGTACTTGGTGGCCTCGTCGAGCGCCACGTAGAGCGAGTCGTCGATGTCACAAGTGATGATGCCCAGCGAGCGTTGGTTGTCTGCCAGGCCTAACTTCTCTGCAAAGCCACGATCGACGTTCGCGATGATGCGTACGGCCAGGATGGTGGGCTTCACGGGTTCGAGAATTGCCATGTCGATTCCTTATCCGTCAGTCTTTCGCGACCTCGCGGAGCTTGACTCCGCTCGCGCTGTAGTTGATCATCCGCTTGATGAACTCGACGATGTAGGCGCCGGCCTCAAGCGGGTTGGTGCCACCGTGGGTGGTGATCATGCAGATCAGGTCACGGTCGGCATCAGACTTGCCTGGCTGCGGGTCGTAGCCCATGTAGGCACTCATCGCGTCGGCGATGCCGAGGCCCGGGCGTTCCCCGATCAGGAGGACGACGACCTTGGCCTTGACGATGGTGTTGATGTCGTTCATCAGGCCCACGCGGCCGTTCTCCACGAAGAACGGGGTACCCACGCTCAGACCAGCCGACTTCAGGCCCTGCTCGATCACCGGGTAGATGTCGGTCAGGTTGTTCTCGATCGCGGCGGCCGAGAGGCCGTCGACGACGCAGAGCTGGACGTCGGGACCCTTGATGCACTTCTCCGCTATGAGTTTCTTGGCCTCATCGTTGAGGAGCCGTCCGAGGTCTGGGCGGAGCAGGAACTCGGCCCGGTCCTCGACGCGGGTGGTCACGGTGAACAGGTCGAACTTGTCGCGCAGTTCCTGCGAGACCTCGCCATGGATGGCGTCCTGCGTCACGCCGTGGTCAGCCTGGAACAGCAGCGCAGTCGCGGTCTTGGGCCGCGGCCCCGCCCTGCCCACGCCCAACCGGGCGGTGGTGGTGGCCATGAGGTTGCGGAGGCCATCGGCGTCGACGGGGTTGTCCACCAGCATCCGGTAGCGTTCCTCGTCCTCGGTGGGTTCCGCCAGGTCGATGACCAGGTCGGTCCCGTCGCGCTGGATCACGGACTGATCCCGGCCCGAGGCTCTGTCGTTGGGCTTGAGGCCCTCGTTCTTGAGTTCCGCCAGCACCCTGGCGACGATCTCTTCAATGTTCGGACTCATCGGTTCACCTCTTCAGGAAGAAGGACGCGTCGCCCGCGATGTCGGTCAGTTGGCCGTTCTTCCACAGGCCAATGTCCTCCATCCAGGCCTCGAATTCCGGCAGCGGACGAAGCCCGAGCG
>JAAYAO010000520.1 GCA_012719335.1 Propionibacterium sp.
GACATCACCACGCGCTGAATCTGGTTGGTGCCCTCGTAGATCTGGGTGATCTTGGCGTCGCGCATGTACCGCTCCACGGCGAAGTCGGTGGTGTAGCCGTAGCCGCCGAACAACTGGACCGCGTTGGTGGTGACCTCCATCGCCACGTCGGAGGCAAAGCACTTCGACGCCGAGGAGATGAACCCGAGATCGGGCTCGCCACGCTCGGCGCGTGCGGCCGCGGTGTACACCATCAGCCGGGCTGCCTCGATCTTCATCGCCATATCGGCGAGCATGAACTGCAGGGCCTGGAATTCCGACAGGGCCTTGCCGAACTGGCGCCGCTCCTGCACGTACCCCAGGGCATAGTCCAAGGCGCCCTGGGCGATGCCGAGTGCTTGCGCCCCGATGGTGATCCGGGTGTGGTCGAGGGTGGCGAGCGCGATCTTCAGGCCCTCCCCCTCGTTGCCGATCATCCGGTCACCGGGAATACGGCAACCGTCGAAGAGCAGTTCGCGGGTGGGTGAGCCCTTGATGCCGAGTTTGCGCTCCTTCTCCCCCACGGCGAAACCGGGGTCGGACGCCTCGACCACGAACGCCGACACGTTCGCCCCCCGTCGGCCATCCGGATCGGTTACCGCGAACACCGTGTAGAACTGCGATTCGCCGGCGTTGGTGATCCACGACTTCTGACCGTCCAGGATCCAGTCGTCGCCGTCGCGGCGGGCCCGGGTCTTCATCGACGCGGTGTCGGAACCGGCCTCGCGCTCGGACAGGCCGTAGCTGAACATGGCCTCGCCGGCGGCCAGCGGGGTGAGGTACTTGCGCTTGAGATCGTCGTTGCCGGCCAGGATCACCGGGAGTGATCCGAGCTTGTTCACCGCGGGGATCAGCGCCGACGAGGCGCACATCCGGGCCACCTCCTCGATCACGATGCAGGTGGCCAGTGCATCCGCGCCGACCCCGCCGTACTCCTCGGCGACGTGCGGGGCGTGAAAGTCCGCCGCGGTCAGGGCCTCCAGCGCCTGCTGCGGAAAGGACGACATACGGTCGGCCTCCGCTGCGTGCGGGGCGATCTGCTCCTCGGCCAAAGACCGGATGATGGAGCGGAACTCCTCGTGTTCCTCAGAGGTGCGAAACAGATCGAAATCGCTCACGACGTTCCTTCCTTTCCTGCCGCGCGGGCTTCGATTTCCTGGCGGCGCAACACGGCCGCAGGCATGCCGGCGATGCCCCAGTCGTCGGGGTCGACCGGCACGATCTGGCCCCGCACGTACGACAGGTCCACCTGCAGAACGTCGGCGAGCAGCTGCGAGATCTGTTTCAGCAACTCCTGCCGTTGTTCGGTGGACCGGTCGGCGAAGACCAGGACGGTGAAGAAGGGAGCGGCAGCGCCACCGTCGGCGCAGTTCACCCCCGCGACGGTCACCGCCTCAGGGGCGTGATCGACGACGAACACTCGGATGCGCTCGACCGGGGCGTCGAGCACGGTGGCGTAGATGTCGGTGACCTCGGCGCCGAGTCGGCGGCGTTGCTCGGCGGTCGCGCCGACCACATGCAGATGGGCTACGGGCATGACAATCCTTCACGACGGGGACGGTTCGGGGCGCGTCCGGTGGTTGGTTCTGGTGATCGTGGTTGGTGCGGAGAGGGACTTCGACAAGCTCAGTCGAGCTTCGACAGGCCCGAGGGTTCGGGTTGGCACGGCTTCGACGGGCTCGGCCCACGGGTTCGGGTTGGCACGCCTTCGACGGGCTCGGCCCACGGGTTCGGGTTGGCACGCCTTCGACAGGTTCGACCCGAGTACCGAGCTCAACCGATGCCGTGCCGGACACCGCCGTCGGGGTACAGCACGCTGCCGTGCAGGGCGGCGGACTGCGGGGCCAGCATCATCTCGACCAACCAGGCGACCTCGTCGACGGTCGGCAGCCGGCCGAGCGAGGTCTTCGCCACGTACTCGGCGTAGACCTCGTCGTAGCTGCGACCGGCTTCCTCGGCACGCCGGCGGGCCATCGCATGCAGGCGCGGTGTGTCCAACGGGCCGGGGGCGATGGTGGCGGTGACCACCCCGCGCGGTCCGTACAGCCGGGCGACCTGGCGCATCAGGTTGGCCAGTGCGGAGTTGACCGTGCCGGGTCCGGCGTCCATCGGACCGGGTTCGAACCCGAGCGAGCCGCCGATGGCGATGAACCTGGCTCCCTCGCCGAACCTGTTCCGCACCGCCTGCAGCAGGCGCACCGGTCCGGCGACCTTCACGTTGGCGGCCTCGGCCAACGCCGAGGGACGAATGTCGTCGACCGATCCGGTCACAGCGAGCCCACCGCTGAACAGGGCGAGGCGCACCGTCCGGTCACCGACGGCAGCCGAGATCGTGTCGACGGCCTCGTCGGCGGAGATGTCGGCCACACACGGTTCGACGTTGGGCAGGTCGCCGGCCAGCGCGGTCAGCGCATCGGCGCCCCGACCCACCGCGATCACCGGTAGCGCGGCACTGATCCGCTCGGTCACCGCCCGGCCGAGGGCACCGGAGGCACCGACGATGACGGCGACCTCCCCGGTGCGACCGGCCTCGGTCATCGCGCCTTGGCCATTTCGGAGGCGATGTCGATGATCATGTCCTCCTGGCCACCGATGATGCCGCGGCGACCCAGTTCGAGCAGGATGTCGCGTCCGGGCAAGCCGAACCGGGCGGCAGCCCGCTTGGTCGGGTGGAAGAAGGTGGAGTAGACGCCCGCGTAGCCGAGCAGCAGGGCGGTCTCGTCGACAATCTGCGGGTCCCTCATCAACGGGGCGAGCACCTGTTCTGCGGTGTCGACCAACGGCCAGAGGTTCGCCCCGGTCTCCCAACCGGCCCGTTCGAGCGTGGCGGCGAGTACCTCGGTCTGGGCGTTGCCGGCGCTGGCGCCCAGGCCGCGCAACGATCCGTCCACCACGGTGGCTCCGGCCTCCAGGCCGGCGAGCACGTTGCCGATCGCCACGCCGAGGTTGTTGTGCGTGTGCACCCCGAGCGTCTGGTCGGGCATCGCCGCGCGCAACGCGCGCACCCGCTCGGCAACCATGTCGGGCACCATGTACCCGGCCGAGTCGACGCAGTAGACGACGTCGGCGCCGTACGAGCCGAGTTTGGCACCCTGCTCGGCCAACGGTTCGGCCTCGAGCTTGTGGCTCATCATCAGGAAGGACATCACCCGCAGGCCCTTGTCCTTGGCGTACTGGATCGGCTGCTCACCGCAGTCGGCCTCGGTGCAGTGCACCGCGACCCGGACGGTGGTGATGCCGGCCTCGATGCAGGCGTCCAGTTCGGGCAGGGTGGCGATGCCCGGCACGTACAGCACGGCGATGGACGCGTTCTCGACCGAGTCGACGGCCGCGCGGACGTACTCGGTGTCGGTGTGGGCCGCCTGCCCGTAGTTGACCGACGAGGCGCCGATACCCAAGCCGTGGGCCACCTCGATCGTGCCGATGCCACCGGCGTCCAGCCCCGCGGCGATCTCGGCCACGTTCTGCGCGGTGAACTTGTGGGACACCGACGACATGCCGTCGCGCAGGGTGGTGTCGACCATCTCGATCCGGGGACGAGTGGAATTGGTGCTCATCGGGCGGCTCCTTCCAGGACGGGCGTGGTGGCAATGTCCTCGGCCGCCAAGACCTCGGCGACCTGGGTTGCGGCGGCGGTGATGATGTCGAGGTTGCCCGCGTAGGTGGGCAGGAAGTCACCGGCGCCGGCGATTTCGACCATCACGGTGACCAGGTCACCGTCGACGTCGACCAGCTTCAGTTCGTAGCCGGGCACGTACTGCTGTACCTGGGCGATCATGTCCTCGACGGCTCGCTCGATGGTCGGCTTGTCGGGCTTGCGCACCTTGGCGTAGATCGTGTCGCGCATGTTCATCGGCGGCTCGGCCGGATTGATCACCGCGATCGCCTTGGCCCGCGGCACACCGGCGACCTTGGCCAGGGCGGCGGCGGTCTTGACGTTGAACTCCGACAGGTTCTGCCGGGTTCCGGGGCCGACGCTCTTGCTGGCCAGCGCGGCGACGATCTCGCCGTACTCGGCCTCGGCGGCCTGGTTGACCGCCCACAGAATCGGAATGGTTGCCTGTCCGGCGCAACTGATCAGGTTCAGGTTGGGCGCGCCCAGGTGTTCGCGCAGGTTCACCGACGGGACGACGTGGGGACCGACCGAGGCCGGCGTCATGTCGATCGCGGTGATGCCGGCCGCGGCGTAGCGCGGAGCAGCGGCGGCGTGCACCGAGGCCGAGGTGGCCTCGAAGACCAGATCGACGGATCGCTCCCCCGACAACAGCCAGTCGATGCCCTCGGCCGAGGTCTCCAGTCCGGCTTCCTTGGCCCGGGCCAATCCCTCGCTCTTGGGATCGATGCCGACCATGGCAACCGGACGCACGTTCTGGCTGCGCATCAGCTTGTACATCATGTCGGTACCGATATTTCCCGAGCCGACGATGGCGGCGGTTTTGATACTCATGAGTGCCCCTCCCTGCAGTTGATCCGACCCTAGGAGCGAGCACGGGCGGTGTGCGGCGCGATCCGCCCCGGCCGAACAGGACCCCGGTTCGGATCGCCCCGTTCGGGGATACCGAACAGGCCCTCGCTCCTGATCGGGTTCGAGACTGGCCCTGAGAAAGCGAATTCAGGCAGAATGGATACTCGGTCGCGGTACCAATGGAGGTGTCGGCAAACACGATGGCTACCTTGAACACTCTCGAGAAGGCAGGACGGGTGCTCGACCTGTTCACCCGCGCGAATCCCGAGTGGCGGGTGACCGAGGTCGCCACCGAACTCGGCTGGCCACGCTCAAGCGCGCACGCCCTGTTGTCGAGTCTGGTCGATATCGGAATCCTGATGTGGCGCCCCGGCGGCCGATACCGGATCGGGTGGCGAATCATGGAGCTGTCCGAGATCCAACGGCTGACCCTGGACCTGCGCAGCACCGCCCAGCCGGTGTTGGAGCGGCTGGTCGACCGGTTCGGGGAGACGGTTCACCTGGGTGTGCGCGAGCAGTACCACGTCCTGTATCTGGACAAGTTCCGCGGCACCCACAACGTGGTGGTGCAAGGCTCTCCCGTCGGTTCGCGTGCGGTACCGCACTGCACCGGGCTGGGCAAGGTGATCATGGCCGGCAACGACGCCGACGAACTGGACGACTACCTGAAACGCGTGCCGTTGCGGAAGTTCACCGAGGCGACAATCACCGACCCGAAGAAGTTTCTCGCCGAGATCGCGACCATCCGCCGGCAGGGCTACGCCTACGACCGCGGTGAGGCGATCGACGGGTTGTTCTGTGTCGCCGCCCCGGTGCGGGACGATCTGGGTCAGGTGGTCGCGGCGATCAGCATCAGCGCCCCGCAGGATCGGTTCGAGCGGCTGCAGACCGAGTACACCAAGGGTGCGGTCGAGGCGGCCGGCGAGATCAGCCGGATGCTGGTCGATTCGCGGTTGGACACCGAGGA
>JAAYAO010000521.1 GCA_012719335.1 Propionibacterium sp.
TCCTGAGCGCTCGGTCATGGGGTTTCCGACCGACGGACAGGGGGAGTGGTGCCGGACAGTCAGCGCAGTCGCATTCTGGTCGTCGACGACGATGCCGCCTTGGCCGAAATGTTGCAGTTGGTGCTGCACCAGGAGGGATTCGAACCGATCTGGTGCGCCCGCGGCGACTCGGCCGTCCAGGCCTTCCGTGATGCCCGTCCCGATCTGGTGTTGCTCGACCTGATGTTGCCCGGCAAGGACGGGGTGGACGTCTGCCGCGAGATCCGCACCGAATCGGGGGTGCCGATCATCATGCTGACCGCCAAGTCCGACACCACCGACGTGGTGGAAGGGCTGGAGGCCGGCGCCGACGACTACGTGCCGAAACCCTTCAAGGCCAAGGAACTGATCGCCCGGGTGCGCACCCGGTTGCGTCGCCTGCCCTCGGACGAGATGTCCGACGAGCTGCGGATCGGCGACCTGGCGATCAGCGTTTCGGCCCACACCGTCACCCGGGGCAACACCGAGATTTCCTTGACCCCCCTGGAGTTCGACCTGCTGCTGGCCCTGGCCCGCCGTCCCCGTCAGGTGTTCAGCCGGGAACAGTTGTTGGAACAGGTGTGGGGTTACCGCCACGCCGCCGACACCCGACTGGTCAACGTGCACGTGCAGCGACTGCGGTCGAAGATCGAGCGCGACCCCGAGCACCCCGAGATCGTGATCACGGTGCGCGGGGTGGGTTACAAGGCCGGCGAACTGAGTAACTGATGTCGCGCTTGCTGCGCGTTTTCGGCACCCCGATCAGACTGTGGCGCGGCTCCCTGCCGGTGCGGGTGGTGGCCTCGACCCTGGTCGCCTCGATCCTGGTGCTCGGCCTGGGCGGCTGGTTGCTGCTGCAACAGGTCACCGCCGGCGTCCTGGACACCAAACAACGCACCGCCCTGGCCGAGGCGTCGGTCGCCTACGAATCGGCCCAACGCCAGTTGACCGCGGCCAACGCCTCCGGCACCAACGTCAACGAGATGCTCACCCAGTTGGCCTTCGAGGTGGCCAACCGTGGTTCGGTGACCGACCAGTATCAGGTCGTGGTGCAGGGGCCGGTGTCCGACATCCGTTCGGGCAGCATCGAGGCCGAGAGCGTGCCCGAGTCGCTGCGCCGCACGGTGAGCGAGGCCGACAACCTGTGGATCACCCCGACCCTGGTGCAATACACCGACGGCAGCAGCGAACCCGGTTACGCGGTGGGTGGGTCACTGCTGGCGCCGGGGGCGGGCCGCTACCAGATCTACTTCATCTTTCCGCTCACCGACGAGGTCCGCACCCTGGAGGTGATGCAGCGCGCCGCGCTGACCACCGGGGCGGTGATGGTGATCGCGCTGACCCTGGTGTCGACCATGGTGGCCCGCCAGGTCGTGTTGCCGGTGCGCCGGGCCCGACTGGCCGCCGAACGATTGGCCTCGGGTGAGTTGGGAGCCCGGATGGAGGTGCACGGCACGGACGACCTGGCCAGTCTGGGTACGTCGATGAACCGGATGGCCACCGAGCTGCAGGGCCAGATCACCCAGTTGGAGGACCTGTCCCGGGTGCAGCAGCGGTTCGTGTCCGACGTGTCACACGAGCTGCGCACCCCGTTGACCACGGTGCGGATGGCCTCGGAGATGCTCTACGACTCCCGCGACGAGTTCCCCCCGTTGATGGCCCGTTCGGCCGAGCTGCTGCACGACGAGGTGGAGCGGTTCCAATCGTTGCTGGACGACCTGCTGGAGATCAGCCGGTTCGACGCCGGAGCCGCGGTGCTGGTGGCCGAACCCATCGACCTGGCCGACCTGACCCAGACCGAGATCGACGCCCTGTCGGGGCTGGCCGACCGACA
>JAAYAO010000066.1 GCA_012719335.1 Propionibacterium sp.
CGCGGGTGCGTTCCAGCTCGGCCCGGGCCGCGGCCAGATCGGCCTCGGCCTGTTGCAGGGCGGCTGCGGCACTGTTCAGGTTCTGGTCGGATTGGCCCAGCGAGCGCTCGGTCTGGGCCAGCTCACGGCTGACCCGCTCGCGCTCGTCGTCCAGGTCGTCGGCCGCGGCGGGCAGGATCAGGGTGGTCGACACCACCAACGCCAGTACCGCGGTCAACAGACGCGCCAAGGTCTTGCTGTTCTTCGGGTCACCCGGTCGGGTGAAGGGAAGGTCCCGTTTCACAGATATCCCCCATCAGGTCTCAAGGTCGGGTTGAGCCCTGAGACTCACCCATACTCCTCTTACACCCGCAGATACCTCCGGGTTGCAAGAAGCGTGGGCAATATAGACAGCACAACGGCAACGATGGCAAGCCCTCCGAGGGCAAAAAGGGTCTCATCCCAGCCAATTAGGGCTGAAGTCTGACTTGAGGGTTCAGAGTTACGGGTGATGAGCAGATAGACGCCTGTGACAAGTGTGACGGCCGCGAGCAGAGCTCCGATCAGGGATGCGATCAGGATTTGCAACAGCATCGGCATCATGATGAAGCCGTTGCCGGCACCGACCAGTCGCATGATCGCGAGTTCGCGCCGGCGGGCGAAGGCGACCATTCGAATCGTGGTGCCGATCTGCAACATCGCGGCCAACAGCAGCAGCCCACTGGTCACCCAGGCCCCCACCTGGATCATGAACATCAGCCGGAACAACGGGTCGAGCCACTGGCGCAGGTCTTGGATGTTCTCCACCCCGGGCAGCCCGGCCACCTTGGCCACCACCGTTTGGTACTCCTCGGGGTTGACCAGCTTGACCCGGAACGACTCCTGCATCTGGTCGACGGTCACGCTGTCCAGGATCGGACTGTCCTCGTTGGTGCGGCGGAACTCCCGGTAGGCCTCCTCCTTGGTCTCGTGGAAGACCTCGGCGACCTCGGGGTTCGAGTCGAGGGTTTGCTTGATGACGGTCCGCTCGTCCTCGGTGACATCGCGGCCCGGGGTGCAGTTCTCCCCCACCGTTTCGGTGTTGCACAGGAAGACCGAGATCTCGATCTGGTCGTACCAACTGCCCTTCATCAGGCTGACCTGCTGGTTGAGCAACAGGCCCGCACCCAACAGCGTCAGCGACACCCACATGGTGACGATGATCGAGGCGGTGATCGCGCCGTTGCGACGCAACCCCGTCCATGTTTCCGACCAGATGTGCCTCATCGTTCTCCTCCCGCGACCGTGCTCACGACGCGTGTCCGTAGACGCCGCGACCCTGATCGCGCACCACGTCCCCGTCGGCCAGTTCGATCACGCGTTTGCGCATCTGGTCCACGATCGACTGGTCGTGGGTGGCCATCACCACGGTGGTGTTCGTCCGATTGATCCGGTCCAGCAGCTTCATGATGCCGACGCTGCTCTCCGGGTCGAGGTCGCCGGTGGGTTCGTCCGCGATCAGAATCTTCGGGCGATTGACGAACGCCCGCGCGATCGCGACCCGCTGCTGTTCACCACCGGAGAGTTCATCGGGCATCCGGTCGCTGAGCGATTCCAGCCCGACCAGATCCAGCGCCTCGGGCACCCGCGTGCGGATCTCCCGCCCCGGGCGTCCGATCACCTGCAGGGCGTAGGCGACGTTCTCGAAGACGGTCTTGCCGGGCAGCAACCGGAAGTCCTGGAAGACCACCCCGATCTGGCGGCGCAGCTTGGGGATGCGCCATCCGGGCAGCTTGCCCACGTCCTGGTTGTCGATCAGTACGGTGCCCTTGGTCGGGCGGTATTCGCGCATCATCAGGCGCAGGCAGGTGGATTTGCCCGACCCCGAACGTCCGACCAGAAAGACGAACTCACCCGCACCGATCTCCAGGGACACGTCGCGCAACGCGGGTTTGCGTTGTCCGCGATAGATCTTGGTGACATTGTCGAAAGTGATCATGGCCTCGCCGCGAGACCGGGTTGGGGAAGACGGTCTCGCTGTGCGAGTCTAAGCAGGAAAACCCTGGGAAACGGCTAAGCGCGCCGGGCGCGTCGGGCGATCATTCCTCGTTGTCGGAGCTGCGACGCCAGCGGATACCGGCATCGATGAACCCGTCGATCTCACCGTCGAACACCCCGTCGGGGTTGCCGGTCTCGAAATCGGTGCGCAGATCCTTCACCATCTGGTACGGGTGCAGCACGTAGGAGCGCATCTGCGAACCCCAGGAGTTGCCGCCGTCACCTTTCAGCGCGTTCAGCTCGGCCTCCCGATCCTGCCGGGCCTTCTCCAGCAGCCGCGACTGCAGCACCCGCATCGCCGCGGCCCGGTTCTGGATCTGAGACTTCTCGTTCTGACACGAGACCACGATGCCGGTCGGCAGGTGGGTGATCCGCACCGCTGAGTCGGTGGTGTTCACGCTCTGACCACCGGGGCCGGAGGATCGGAAGACGTCGATCCGGATGTCGGATTCGGGGATGTCGATGTGGTCGGCCTCCTCGGTGACCGGCAGCACCTCCACCCCGGCGAAGGAGGTTTGCCGGCGTCCCTGGTTGTCGAACGGGGAGATCCGCACCAACCGGTGGGTGCCCTGTTCGACCGCGAGGGTGCCGTAGGCGAAGGGGGCCTTGACCTGGAAGGTGGCCGACTTGATGCCGGCTTCCTCGGCGTAGGAGGTGTCCATCACCTCGGAGCCGTAGCCGTGGCGTTCGGCCCAGCGCAGGTACATCCGCAGCAGCATCTCGGCGAAGTCGGCGGCGTCCACGCCACCGGCCTCGGCCCGGATGGTGACCAGCGCGTCGCGTTCGTCGTAGTCGCCCGACAGCAGGGTGCGCACCTCCAGGGCGTCGACGGCCTCCTGCAGGGATTCGACCTCACGCCCGGCCTCGGCCAGCGTGTCGGAGTCGCCCTCCTCCTCGGCCAGCTCGACCAGCACTTCGAGGTCGTCCAACCGGCTGCGCAGGTTCTCGACCCGCTCCACATCCGATTGCACCGCCGACAGCCGGGAGGTGAGTTTCTGGGCGTTCTCCTGGTCGTCCCACAGGTCCGGAGCGGAGACCGCCTGTTCCAGCTCGGCGATCTCGGCGCGTTTGGCATCGACGTCGACCACCGCCTCGATCGAGGACAGTGCTCGGTTCAGATCTGAGATACGCGCAGAGAAATCAACAGCCACAACCCGGAAGTCTAGCTCAGACGACCTTCATCTTCTGCGGTTCGACGGTGACACCACTGGAGGTCGGCGACAGCGAGTCGGCGACCCGGTACACCTTGGTGTGCACCGTGTCGGCGATGTAAGCCTTCGGTTGACCGTCGACCCAGTGGATCGCGGCACCGTCGTCGACACCGAAACCGGACGGCAGGTCGCCGCGGCCGATCGCATCGACGAAGATCGGTTGCCGGGTTTCCTCACCGTTGTAATGCGGGCAGAAGCTGCCGGCGAGCAGGCCCAC
>JAAYAO010000522.1 GCA_012719335.1 Propionibacterium sp.
CATCGGGGCGACGAACTTGTCCACCACCTCCCGGCCGAAGCGGCGGGTCAGGAAGTCCCCGACCGAGATGTCCCCGGCGTCCAGGGTGGGTTTGGTGTGCAGCGGTTCGCGGCCGGCCCGGACGATGCCGGCCGGCGACAGGATGCCCGACCGCAGCACCGGCAACAGTTTGGTCTGGCCGGTCGGGCCCACTCCGGCGGGCATCGGCCGCAGCTTGTGTTCCCCGGCGACCAGGGTGGTGCCGGCATTGGCCGGGATCAACGCGTCGGTGAGATCCAGGTCGGCGACGATCTGCTTCAGCACCGGATGGTTCAGGTAGAGGGCCTCGGCGCCGACGTCGATCGGCATGCCCAGAAAGTCGATGGTGCGCAATTGGCCGCCGGCCCGGTCGGCCGCCTCCAGCACGATCACCTCGGCGTCGGTGTCGGCGGCGAGCCGGTGTGCGGCCACCAATCCGGCCACTCCGGCCCCGATCACGACCACCCGATTGCCCATCGTTGCCCCTTCCCCCGGCAAGCAGCCTACCGTCCCAGTAGGGGAGCATCACTGGCCTTGGTTTCGGCAACCCGTTAGTGTCCGACCATGGTCGGCAATGAGTCAGTACCGACGGTGCAACTGCTCACCCCCGAGGGCGAGCGGGTGGAGCACCCGGACTACGAGTTCACCGGGTCGGACGAAACGATCGCCGGCTTTCTGCGTGACATGGTGCTGGTGCGCCGCATCGACAACGAGGCGCACGCCCTGCAGCGGCAGGGCCAGCTCGGGCTCTGGCCGTCCCTGCAGGGGCAGGAAGCCGCCCAGATCGGGTCGGGCCGGGCCTTCGGCAAGAACGACTACGCTTTCCCCTCCTACCGGGAACTCGGCGTGGCCTGGGCCAAGGGCGTGCCGCCGGTCAACCTGATCAGCCTCTTCCGCAGCGTCGACATGTCCCCGTGGGACGTGAACGAGACCACCTTTCACATGTACACCCTGGTGATCGGCTCGCACACCCTGCACGCCACCGGGTACGCGATGGGCCTGGAGATGGACGGGCTGGTCGGCAACAACGACCCCGAACGCGACTCCTCGGTGACCTGTTATTTCGGGGACGGGGCGACCAGCCAGGGGGACGTGAACGAGGCCTTCGTCTTCGCGTCCAGTTACAACGCGCCGATCGTGTTCTTTCTGCAGAACAACCAGTGGGCGATCTCCGAACCGATCACCCGGCAGAGCCGGATCCCGCTGTACGAGCGGGCTAAGGGGTTCGGTTTCCCCGGCATCCGGGTGGACGGCAACGACGTGCTCGCGGTGCACGCGGTCACCACCGAAGCCCTGGAACGGGCCCGTTCCGGCAACGGCCCGACCCTGATCGAGGCCTTCACCTACCGGATGGGGGCGCACACCACCTCCGACGACCCGACCAAGTACCGGCTGGACGATGAGCTGGAGTACTGGCGGTTGAAGGATCCGATCGAGCGGGTCGCGGCCTACCTGCGCCGGCACGCCGGCTACGGCGAACAGTTCTTCACCGACCTGGCCGCCGAGGCCGACGAGGTGGCCGCCGAGGTGCGCAGCCAGGTGTTGGCGCTGCCCGAACCCTCCCTGGCCGAACAGTTCGACCTGACCTACGCCGAACAGACCCCGTACCTGGCCGAGCAGAAGCAGGCCTACCTCGAGTACGCGGCCTCCTTCGAGGAGGAACGATGAGCAACCTCACCCTGGTCAAAGCGCTCAACGCCGGCCTGCGGCGCGCCCTGGAGTCCGACCCGAAGGTGCTGCTGGCCGGGCTGGACATCGGCAAACTCGGTGGCGTGTTCCGGGTCACCGAGGGGCTGCAGAAGGATTTCGGCGAGCATCGGGTGATGGACTCGCCGCTGGCCGAGTCGGGCATCATCGGCACCGCGATCGGGATGGCGATGCGTGGCTACCGGCCGGTCTGCGAGATTCAGTTCGACGGGTTCGTCTACCCCGGGTACGACCAGATCGTCACCCAGTTGGCGAAACTGCACGCCCGCTCCAAGGGCCTGCTGAAGGTGCCGCTGGTGATCCGGATTCCTTATGGGGGAGGGATCGGGGCGGTGGAGCACCACTCCGAATCGCCCGAGGCGTACTTCTCGCACACGCCGGGGTTGAAGGTGGTCACCCCGTCCAATGCCAACGATGCGTACTGGATGATCCAGCAGGCGGTCGCCTCGGACGACCCGGTGATCTTCCTGGAACCGAAGCGGCGCTACCACGACAAGGCCGAGGTCGACCTCGACGGTGAGCCGATGCCGCTGCACCGGGCGAAGGTGGTGCGCGAGGGCACCGATGTGACGGTGCTGGCGTACGGCCCGATGGTGAAAACCTGCCTGGACGCGGCCGCCGCGGCCGCCGAGGAGGGCACCTCCCTGGAGGTGATCGACCTGCGCACCCTGTCGCCGCTGGACATGGGCACGGTGATCTCGTCGGTGGAGCGCACCGGCCGGGTCGTGGTGGTGCACGAGGCGCACCTGAACCTCGGGATGGGGGCCGAGCTGGCCGCCCGGATCACCGAACAGTGCTTCTACGGCTTGGAGGCCCCGGTGTTGCGGGTCGCCGGCTACGACATGCCGTACCCCCCGTCCCGGGTCGAGGAGGAGTACCTTCCCGATCTGGACCGGATTCTGGATGCGGTCGACCGGTCGCTGGCCTACTGAGATAGCGAGGACGAGATGAAGCAGTTCCTGCTCCCCGACCCGGGTGAGGGTCTGGTCGAGGCCGAGATCATCGAATGGCACGTGGCGGTCGGTGACACCGTCAAGGTCAACGACGTGGTCGTCGAGGTCGAAACCAGCAAGTCGATCGTCGAGTTGCCGATTCCGTGGGCCGGGACGGTCGCCGAGATTCTGGTGCAGCCGGGCACCACGGTCGACATCGGCACCCCGATCGTGGTCATCGACGACGGTTCGGGTGAGCCGATCGGGGCGGACGAACCGGCTGCCGAGCCGGAACGCGAACCGAACCTGGTCGGCTACGGGGCCGCCCAGGGGGCGACCAAACGCCGCGCCCGGCGGGCCGCCGGTGAGCCGCGCAACGAGGAGACCCGGCAGGAATTGAACCGGTCGATGGAGTCGACCCACGGCCGTCCCGCCGAGGAACGCGCCCCACTGGCCCCGGCCGTCCCGATGAAATCCGGCGCACCCCTGCCGCCGCCGGGGGAGGGCCCGGACGAGCCGCACGGCGGGCTGGGCCCGGTGCTGGCCAAGCCGCCGGTGCGCAAACTGGCCCGCGATCTGGGGGTGAACCTGCGCGAGGTGACCCCGAGTTCGCCCGACGGGTTGATCAGCCGCGACGATGTGCTGGCGCACGCCGGCGCCCCCGACGACAGCGCCGCCGATACCGGGCAGATGGCCACGGTCACCCCGATCGGCAATTTCGGCGACGAGAAGCGGGTGCCGATCAAGGGCGTGCGCAAGGCCACCGCGGACGCGATGGTGGCCTCGGTGCACACCGCGGTGCACGCCAACGAGTGGGTGCAGATCGACGTCACCCGGATGGTCGAGCTGATCGACCGGCTCAAGGATCACCGCGACTTCCGCGAAACCAAACTGACCGCGCTGGCGTTCATCGCCAAGGTGGTCTGCTCGGTGCTGCCGCGGCACCGGATGCTGAACTCGTCGTGGGACGACGGCACCCAGGAAGTGGTGCTGCACCCGACCATCGACCTGGGCATCGCGGTGGCCAGCCCCCGCGGCCTGCTGGTGCCGAAGATCCGCAACGCGCACACGCTGAGCTTGGGCGAGATGGCCGAGGGCATCGACGGTGTCGCGAAACTGGCCCGGGCCGGCAAGGCCCAGCCGTCCGACCTGGCTCGCGGCACCTTCACGATCACCAACGTGGGGGTGTTCGGCATCGACGGTGGCACCCCGATTCTCACCCCGGGTGAGGCCGCCATCCTGGCGACCGGTCAGATCGTGCGTCGACCCTGGGTGGTCGGCACGGGTGAGGACGAGAAGATCGTGCCGCGCTGGGTGATGTCACTGTCGCTGGCGTTCGACCACCGGATCGTCGACGGCGAACAGGGTTCGTTGTTCCTGGCCGAGGTGGCCAAGATTCTGGAGGACCCGGGCTGGGCATTGGTGCTCTGAGCGCGACTTTCGGCTGCGTCGGCGTCATCCAGCGCAGACTCGCGGGCGCCCTCGACGAGCATTTGAATGGCGACGATCATCAGGATCATGCCCATCAGCCGTTCGACGGCCGTCAGCGTGCGTTCACCCAACACCCCAGAGCAGGAGCCTGACCCTTATGGGCATTGGGGAGCCTAAAGCTAGAAA
>JAAYAO010000523.1 GCA_012719335.1 Propionibacterium sp.
ATCATGGGCTTCGAATCCCTCTACCGGGTGGTGCAGACCGGGGCGGTCTTCCTCTTCGGCATCGCCGGCGCCACCATGGTGCAGGGCGTGTGGCAGTACCTCGCCCAGGTCGTGCTGATGGTCGGGTTCGCCGCCCTGCTGTACGGCTGGTTGTTGACCGGGCGCCGCGCCAGCATCCACCTGACGTTGCTGGTCGGCATCATTCTGGGCACCGGGCTGGGAGCCCTGGCCACCTTCATGCAGCGGATGCTCACCCCCAGCGAGTTCGACGTGCTGACCGCCCGGCTGATCGGCAGCATCTCCAACGCCGACGCCACCTATCTGCCGATCGCGATTCCGTTGGCCGGTGCCGCCGGTGGCTACCTGTGGTTGCGGGCCCGCACCCTGAACGTGTTGTCGCTGGGCCGTGAAGTGGCCACCAACCTGGGCATCAACCACAAGCGCGAATCGATCGTCATCCTGTTGCTGATCGCGGTGATGATGGCGGTGACCACCTCGCTGGTCGGGCCGTTGGCCTTCCTGGGCTTCCTGGTCGCGATGCTCTCGTACCAGTTGGCCGACACCTTCGACCACCGCTACCTGTTCCCGGTGGTCTGGTTGACCGGCATCGTGTTGCTGGCCGGGGCCTACTTCGTGCTGCGCAACTTCTTCTACGCCGAGGGCTCGGTGGGCATCATCATCGAGATCGTCGGCGGCACCTTCTTCATCATCTACCTGTTGCGAAAGGGACGGCTGTGATCCGCATCCGCGGCGCCACCAAGCAGTACAGCTCCGAGGTGCAGATCGGCCCGGTCGACCTGGAAATCCCCAGCGGTGGCCTGACCGCCCTGATCGGCCCGAACGGCGCCGGCAAGTCGACCCTGCTGACGATGGCCGGCCGACTCACCCCGATGGACGGCGGGACGGTCGAGATCGCCGGCCACGACATCCACCGCACCCCCTCGAACAGCCTCGCGAAGGTGATGGCGATCCTGCGCCAGGAGAACCACTACGTGACCCGGCTGACGGTGCGCCAACTGGTCGGCCTGGGCCGCTTCCCCTATTCGCGGGGCCGGCTCACCGAACACGATCACGTGCTGATCGATCAGGCCGTGGAGTTTCTCGACCTGACCGAACTGCAGGGCCGGTACCTGGACGAGTTGTCCGGTGGCCAGCGCCAGCGTGCCTATGTCGCGATGGTGCTCGCCCAGGACACCGAGTACCTGCTGCTGGACGAGCCCCTGAACAACCTGGACATGCGCCACGGCGTGCAGATCATGCGCCTGCTGCGCGACGCCGCCGACGAACTGGGCCGCACCGTGGTGGTGGTGCTGCACGACATCAACTTCGCCGGCCGCTACGCCGACCACATCTGCGCGATGAAGGACGGCAAGGTGGTCGCCTTCGGCACCCCCGAGGAGATCATCCGCGACCAGGTGCTCACCGACATCTTCGACACCCCCGTGGAGTGCATCCCCGGCCCCTACGGCCCGATCGCGGTCTACTACTGACCCCGGGTGTGCCACTGGGTTTCGACCCGCCCGCTGTGCGGGCTGCTCAACCGGCGTGGCGGGGCCCGAGCGTCGGTTGAGCAGGGCACGTAGTGCCCGGGTCGAAACCAGCGAGGAGCACTCTCAGGCGGTCTCGACCCGGAAGATCGGCCAGTCGGCGGCCACTTCGCCGATCGCCTCGAGCGGGTCGGTGTGCGAGACCGGGATGTGTGGCCGGGCGCCGGGTGCGGCCTTCAGGAAGGCCTGCATCACCCGGGCCCGTTGCAGGACGTCGGGGCCGAGTTCGATCAGCCGGACGTGCTCGGTGCGGCCGTGGCGCAGGGTGGCCGCACCGTCTGTCGCGCGCACGTTGTGCACCCACTGGGCCCGTTCGCCGAGCATCGACACCAGGTAGCGCTGGCCGTCCACCTTCGCCATCACCAGCGGGAAACTGACCGGCTCACCGCTGCGGCGCCCGGTCACCACCAGGTTCACCGTCGGCGCCAGTTTCAGCCGTGACAGCCAGGCCATCGGCCGCAGGTAGAGCACCTTGGTCAGGGTGCGCGGGCCACCCCGGTACAACCATCGGGCGTACTCGTCGTGCGGGGCGATCAGGGTCTGTTTCAGGCTGCGCACCCGGGCCGCCTCCCAGCGGGGGTGCACCGGTTGCACCCCGTCCGGGCTGCACTCGGCCTCGTCCAGAACCGCCAGCGCGGCAGTGACCGCTTCCCGGCGGTGGTCGGGAGCGGCGGTGGCGGCGGCATCCACCACCAGGGCCACCGAGTTGATCAGGGTTGCCAGACCGGCCTCGTCGGCGGGGAAGTGGCCGCTGTCGACCAGTGGCACCACCGCGGTGGGGGCGGGGATCCGGCGCAGGTACTTCACGCTGAGGTCCATCGGCGTCCATCGGTCACGCACCCCGTGCACCAGCACCACCGGCACGTCGACCTGCTCGGCCGGGGTGTGCGGGCGGGACTTCAGGAAGGACCGCATCCACCCCAGGGAGGCGGTGTTACCGGCCCCGCGGGTGTCGCTCAGCAACTCCGCGAGCAGCTCCGGTTCGTTCGAGATCCGGCCCATCCGCGACACCCACCGCAGCGGGATGCGTCGACCCGCGAAGGGCCCGGCCGTCGCGGCCAGCAGGGTCGGGCCCAGGGTGGCCAACCAGTTCGTGCGCAGGGTGGCCGCCCGCACCTGGGGGTCGGAGGGGTCCAGCAGGGCGGTGGCGATCACCGCGTCGGCGGCCCCGGTGCGGGTGGCGGTGTCCAGGGCGAGCAGCCCGCCGATCGAGGCGCCGATCAGGATCAGCGGCCGGTCGTCCTCCTCCTTGGCGACCAGATCGGCCAGCATGTCACCCCAGTGCCGGAACCGGATCCGGCCCGGTTGCCGGCTCAGCGTACGTCCGTACCCCGGTAGATCCGGCACCGTCACCTGCGCGCCGAGGGCGGCGAGTTGGGCGGCCAGCGGCCACATCGCGGCGGCGTTACCGCCGGCGCCGTGCACCAGCAGGATTCGCACCGGGGCGGCGGGCTCGCCGATGTGTTCGACATGCACCCGGTGCTGCCCCCAGGTCCACATCAGGGCGGTGCGGGGCATGCCGGGGGGCACGGGCGGAAAGTACCGCTCGTAGCGCAGATCGGCCGGGTCCAGAACGCCGGGAGTGGACATGATGACGGGTGCCGTTCGGGAGCCGGGTCAGGGTTCCGTCGGGGAGGTCAGGTCGGGCCACAGCTCGGGCAGGTCGTTCAGGAAGCGACCGAGCAGCTCCTGCGAACCCTCCAGGGCACTCAACTCACCCGACCGGATCCGGTCCTCCACCGCAGCCGCGGCCTCGCGCACCGAGGGGGCCCGCCGCAGCGCGTCCTCGAGTTCACCACGCATCAGGGCCCACAACCAGTCGACCTGTTGCCGGCCGCGGCGACCCTCCAGGCCACCGGGCAGGCCATTCAGATACTCGCGATGTTCCAACACCGCGGCCCACACGTCGTCCAGACCGTGGCCGGTGTACGAACTACTGGTCAGCACCGGTGGGCGACGGGCATCGGGGTCGGAGGTGATCAGCTTCATCGCCACGCTCAGATCCCGCGCCGCGACCCGGGCCTCGCCCTCGTGGTCACCATCGGCCTTGTTCACCGTGATCACGTCGGCCATCTCCAGGATGCCCTTCTTGATGCCCTGGAGTTGGTCCCCGGCGCGGGCCAGGGTGATCAGCAGGAAGGTGTCGACCATGCCGGCGACCGCGACCTCCGACTGCCCCACCCCGACGGTTTCGACCAGGGTGACGTCGAAGCCGGCGGCCTCCACGATCAGCATCGACTCGCGGGTGGCCCGGGCCACCCCGCCCAGATGCCCACCCGAGGGGGAGGGCCGGACGAAGGCATTGTCCGACTGGGTCAACGCGCCCATCCGGGTGCGGTCACCCAGAATCGAACCACCCGTGCGCGAACTGGACGGGTCGACCGCCAGCACCGACACCTTGTGGCCCTGCTCGATCAACCGCACCCCCATCGCGTCGATGAAGGTCGACTTGCCGGCCCCCGGCACCCCGGAGATACCCACCCGCACGGCCTTGCCGGCGTGCGGGCGCAGCAGTCGGAGCAGCTCGCGGGCCTTGGCCCGATGATCGAGCCGGGTCGACTCGACCAAGGTGATCGCCCGCGCGATGTGCGGGCGCGAACCCGACCGAATCGCCTCAGCAAGCTCCTCGGCGCTGTGTCGGGTCACGACGCATCGTCCGCCAGCTGTTCATCGAGCTTGGTGAGCAGGTTGATCGCAGCCTCGGGGATGTTGGTGCCCGGCGGGTAGATCGCGCTGGCGCCGGCGGCGAGCAGCTCGTCGAAGTCCTGCGACGGAATCACCCCACCGACCACGATCATCATGTCGGGACGGCCCAACTTGTCGAGCTCGGCGCGCAACGCGGGCACCAGGGTCAGGTGACCGGCGGCCAGGGAGGACACCCCGACCACGTGCACATCGGCCTCGATCGCCTGCCGGGCGGCCTCCTCCGGGGTCTGGAACAGCGGACCGACGTCCACGTCCATGCCCAGGTCGGCGTAGGCGGTGGCAATCACCTTCTGGCCGCGGTCGTGGCCGTCCTGGCCCATCTTCGCGATCAGTACCCGGGGACGACGGCCGTGCTTGGCCTCGAACTGGTCCACCATCGCGCGGGCCTCGTCGACCACGTCACTCTCACCGGCTTCACTGCGATACACACCACTGATGGTACGGATCTGTGCGGTGTAGCGACCGAACACCTCTTCCAGGGCGTCGGAAATCTCACCGACCGACGCCCACTTGCGGGCGGCGTCGATCGACAGGTGCAGCAGGTTGCGCTCCGGATCGGTCGGGTCGGGGTTGGCCGCGGCCCAGGTGAGCTTCTGCAGCGCCTCCCGGGTGGCGTCCTCGTCCCGCTCGGCGCGCAACCGTTCGAGCTTGGCGATCTGCTCGGCACGCACCTTGGCGTTGTCGACCTTCAACACATCGGGGGTCGAGTCGTCGTCGGCGACGACGTACTTGTTCACCCCGATCAGCGGCTGACGTCCGGAGTCGATCCGGGCCTGGGTACGGGCCGCGGCCTCCTCGATGCGCATCTTCGGAATGCCGGCCTCGATGGCCTTCGCCATGCCGCCGGCTTCCTCGACCTCCTGGATCAACGCCCAGGCCTTCTCG
>JAAYAO010000524.1 GCA_012719335.1 Propionibacterium sp.
AACTCTCGGGGGTCGGGGCGGGAAAGGTGCAGGGGTACTACGCCGACCTGGTGGATCCCGCCGCACCCGATCATCTCGTCGCCGAGATCAACCGGGCCCTCGGCTCGGTCAGCATTCTGGTGAACAACGCAGGCGGGTTCACCGATAATCTGCCCTCGGTCGACATCGACGACGCCGAATGGCACCAGCAGATCGACCTGAACCTCAGCGCCCCGTTCCGGATGTGCCGGGCGGTGTTGCCGGGCATGCTCGAACAGGGGTGGGGACGGATCGTCAACGTCACCTCGGTGGTGACCGAACAACCCGCGCACGGGAACCCCACGCACTACGTGGCTGCCAAGAGCGGACTGCTCGGGCTGACCCGGGCGATGGCGTTGGAGTTGGCGGGCACGGGTATCACCGTCAACGCGGTCAGCCCCGGCAGCACCGCCACAGAACACCTGACGGACTATTTCGAAGCGAGCGAGGACTTCACGGCCGAGACCTTGGCCGCAGGTGTCCCGATGGGCCGGCTCGGTACCGCTGACGAAGTGGCATCGGTGGTGCCGTGGCTGTGCTCGGAGCAAGCAAGCTTTGCCACCGGAATCTCGGTGGGCATCAACGGCGGCGTCGCTTTCTGACGAACGCCGATCGACGAAGGAGAGGGATTCAGATGGGATTCGATCTTGGGCTCAGCGGCAAGTCGGTGCTCGTCACCGGCGGAGCACTGGGTATCGGTCGAGCGATCGTTGATGCGTTCGTGGCCCAGGGCGCGCGCGTGACGATCCTGGACATGAACGAGGAAGCACTGGCCGAGGTGGCCGAGGCACACGGCGAGAACTGTGCCAGCGTCACCGGCCGGGTGGAGTCGCTGGCCGACAACAAGCGAGCCGTGGCCACCGCGGTGGAACGCTTCGGTGGTCTCGACGTGTTCATCGGCAATGCCGGCGTCGGTGCGGGCAACCTCCGCTTGATGGAGATCCCGGAGGAGTCGCTGGAATCGGCCGTCGACGAGTTGCTCGCGGTCAACGTGAAGAGCTACCTGCTGGGAGCCCGGGCGGCTGCGGCCG
This sequence comes from Propionibacterium sp., assembly GCA_012719335.1. Taxonomy (GTDB): domain Bacteria; phylum Actinomycetota; class Actinomycetes; order Propionibacteriales; family Propionibacteriaceae; genus JAAYAO01. The sequence continues at coordinate 1,050 of JAAYAO010000524.1, forward strand.
AGTTGGTGAAGAGCCGCGGCAGCATGATCTTCAGTCTGTCCATCGCCAGCCACCGGGCCGTTGACGACGGCGCGGTCTACGTCACCTCCAAGCACGCCAACGCGGGCACTGTGCGTGGCCTGGCCTGGGAGTTCGCCCCGTACGTGCGTGTCAATGGGGTGGCGATCGGGGTTGCCCGCACCCGGATGCATGGTTTGGAGTCGCTGGAACAGGATCGGATTGACGCGGTGCTGCCGGGAGCCGAGGAAATCATCCCGATGCGATTCATCCCCGAGCCCGAGGATTACGCCGGTACGTTCCTGTACTTGGCCAGCGACACGATGTCGCGTCCGGCCACCGGCGAGAGTGTCTGGGTCGACAGTGGCTTCGGCATCCGTGGTATCGGTCGTGCGGTTGGTGGTGCCGACCTTCCGGAGTTGACCGGGCAAGCCGACGCCTGACAGGCCGGGCCCACACGCTACGACTGTCAACGCTGTGCAGCGGATCGTGCCCATGCGCATGGGCACGATCCGCTGCGTCGTATCCGCACCCAGCGGAGCATGCGCACCCCACGGCGAGGGTGCGAATGCGTTCGCCGTGAGACGAGTCAGTCGCGCTTCGCCGGGTTCGGGGCGTCGGCCCGTCCGGCAACCGGGGTGTACCCGGAGTAGGTGGCGTCCACCGGCAGGCCCTCGCTGATCAGGTTCGCCCGGTTGCGCAACACCTCGATCCAGGTGCGGTCGGGGAAGATGTGGGTCTGCTTGTTGCGGATCGCCTCGATCACGATCTCGGCGACCTCGTCGGGGGTCTGCCCCTGGGCCAGCATCTCGGCGACCTCTTCGCGCATTCCGACCATGTCGGGGTCGGTCTGGTACATCGGCACGTGGCCCTCGGGGGCGTTGCGGTCGGCGTTGGCGATCTTGGTGGCCGTCCAGGCCGGGCAGAGCACCGAGATACCGACATGCGGGTGTTCCCGGATCAGCTCGCGGTACAGCCCCTCGGTCAGCGCCACGACCCCGGCTTTGGAGACGTTGTACGGGTGCTTGTAGGGGGCATAGGTGAAGCCGGCCATCGAGGCGGTGTTCACGATGTGCGCCTCGTCCTGCTTCACCAGATGCGGCAGGAACACCTTGCAGCCGTAAATCGGGCCCCACAGGTCGACCCCGACGATCCACTCCCAGGTGGCCAGCGTGGTGTTCATGAACCGCTGATCGCCACCGACACCGGCGTTGTTGCACAGCACGTGCACCGACCCGAACTCCTCCAGGGTTCGCTCGGCCAGGGCCTCGACCTCGTCGTACTTCGACACATCGGTGCGCTGCGCGATCACCTCACCGTGTGCGCTCAACTCGGCCACCGCGGCGTCCATGTCGGCCTGGTCGACATCGGCGATGACAACCTTCATGCCCTCGTTGACGAACCGACGCGCCAGGCCGAGCCCGATTCCGGCGGCCCCACCGGTGACAACGGCGACCTTGCCGGCGAAATCCTGCATGACGTCTTCCTCTCCATCGTGTTGGGGTGAAGGTACGGGTCGGGTCGGGCCGCGCCGACGGAGGAGTCCGGTGGCCGGTACGGCGCGGGCACCACCGTCCAGCGGTTGGGAGCGGGTCGGCGCGACCAATATGGTCATGCCGACGCGCAGGAGACCGCCGAAGCGTGTGGCCTGGTCGCATCACCGGCCCGGGCGACTACAGTGACCGTCGTGTCCACGTCTCCCGAAGCGCCGATCGGCATCTTCGACTCCGGTTTCGGCGGCTTGACCGTGGCCCGGGCGGTGGTCGACCAGTTGCCCGGCGAACACGTGATCTACCTCGGCGACACCGCCCGCGCCCCCTACGGCGACCTGCCGATCGCGGTGGTGCGCGAGTACGCCCTGGAATGCCTCGACTACCTGGTCGCCCAAGGGGTCAAGGCCTTGGTGATCGCCTGCAACTCGGCCTCCGCAGCGGTGCTGCGCGACGCCCGGGAACGCTACGACGTGCCGGTGGTGGACGTGATCCTGCCGGCGGCCCGCCGCGCAGTGGCCGCCACCCGCACCGGATCGGTCGGGCTGATCTGCACCCAGGCCACCGCCACCTCCGGCGCCTATGACGACGCCTTCGTCGCCGCCCCCCAAGTCGAGCTCACCACCCAGCCCTGTCCCCGGTTCGTGTCCTTCGTCGAGGCCGGCATCACCGGCGGGGACGAGCTGCTGCAGGTGGCCCGCGAGTATCTCGCCCCCGTCCAGGCCGCGGGCGCCGACACCCTGATCCTCGGCTGCACCCACTACCCGCTGCTCACCGGCGTGATCTCCTACGTGCTGGGGGAGCGCGTCACCCTGGTGTCCAGCGCCGACGAATGCGCCAAGGCCGTTTACGCCCGACTCACCCGCGAGGGGCTGCTGCGCCACGGCACCGAACGCGGCAGCCACAAGTTCCTGACCACCGGTATGCCCGACCAGTTCGCCGGAATCGGAGCCCGGTTGATGGGTGGGTTCGTCGACAATGTGGAACAGTTCTCGTCATGGAGCTCGTAATCATCGGCTCATCCGGTTCGGCCTCCGGCCCGGGCAACCCCGCGTCCTGTTACCTGGTGCGCACCGACGAGGGGCAGGTCGTGCTCGACCTCGGCCCCGGAGCCTTCGGGTCCCTCTACGGCAGCACCGATGTCACCAGCCTGGACGGGCTGATCCTGTCGCACCTGCATGCCGATCACAGTCTCGATGCGGTGGCCCTGCACGTGGCCGCTCGGCATCCCCTCGCCGACCGATGGCAGCAGTTGCCACTGCTCGCCCCCGCCGACGCGATGACCCGCCTGGCCCAGGCCGAACTGGCGACCCCCGCCACCCCCGGGGC
>JAAYAO010000010.1 GCA_012719335.1 Propionibacterium sp.
CCACGGCGATCGCCAAGGGCGTCGAAGAGGCGAAGAAGTCCTTCTTCCGCGTTCCGCGGATCCAGGGCACCATCCCGCACCCGGTGCAGGGTGAGAAGGCCGCGGGCGTGGTCATGCTGCGTCCGGCCTCGCCCGGTACCGGTGTGATCGCCGGTGGCGCGGTGCGCGCGGTGCTGGAATGCGCCGGCATCAGCGACGTGCTGGCCAAGTCCCTCGGCTCGCCGAACGCGATCAACGTGGTGCACGCCACGGTGACCGCCCTGCAGGAGCTCGAGGAGCCCGAGCAGGTCGCCCAGCGTCGTGGCAAGTCCGTCGAGGACGTCACCCCGGCCGCGATCCTGAAGGCCCGGGCGGAGGTGGCTTCCTGATGAGCACCCTCAAGGTCACCCAGGTCAAGTCCGCGATCGGTGGTAAGCAGAACCAGCGCGCGACCCTGCGGTCCCTCGGCCTGAAGCGGATCGGCGACACCGCCGAGCACGCGGACAAGCCGGAGATCCGTGGAATGATCAACACCGTCACCCACCTGGTGACGGTCGAGGAGGTCAACTGACATGCCGTTGAAGGTTCATCACCTCCGGCCCGCTCCCGGCGCCAAGACCGCGAAGACGCGGGTTGGTCGCGGTGAGGGCGGCAAGGGAGGCAAGACCGCCGGCCGTGGCACCAAGGGCACCGGCGCACGCAAGAACGTCCCCGAGAACTTCGAGGGCGGCCAGATGCCGATGCACATGCGGGTGCCGAAGCTGCGCGGCTTCAACAACCCGTTCCGCACCGAGTACCAGGTCGTCAACGTGGCCAAGCTGGCCGACCTGTTCCCCGAGGGTGGCGAGGTCACCGTCGAGGATCTGGTTGCCAAGGGTGCGGTGCGCGACGGCGAACTGGTCAAGGTGCTGGGCAACGGTGAACTGACCGTCGCGCTGAAGGTGAGCGCGCACAAGTTCTCCGCCTCGGCCAAGTCCAAGATCGAGGCTGCCGGAGGCTCGGCCACCGAGCTCTGAGCAGACCGGGAGCAAGACGAAACGGGACGTCCCCACGGGGCGTCCCGTTCTTCGTATCCTGACTGAAGATTGCTCGCCCTCGATTTCGTCAAACGGGGGTGGTGCTTGGTAGGCTGCCACGGTTGCCACCGCGGCGACCGTGCTGTCATGCGCGCGTACCACGAGGGAGCCGGAGTTGCTGTCCGCCTTCGCCAACGCCTTCCGCTCGCCGGACCTTCGCAAGAAGATCTTCTTCACGCTGGGCATCCTGGCGATCTTCCGGTTCGGCTCGGTTGTGCCCGTGCCCAATGTGAACGTCGGTCGGATCGGCCAGTGCATCGACCAGGCCACCGCCGGGGAGCAGGCCGGGCTCTACTCGATGATCAACCTGTTCTCGGGTGGGGCGTTGCTGCAGTTGGCGGTATTCGCGCTGGGCATCATGCCCTACATCACCGCGTCCATCATTTTGCAGTTGCTCACCGTGGTGATTCCCCGGTTGGAGGCGCTGAAGAAGGAAGGCGGCGCCGGACAGCAGAAGATCACCCAGTACACCCGCTACCTGACCGTGGTGTTGGCGGTGCTGCAGGCCACCGCCTTCACGACGTTGGCAACCCGTGACCAGCTCTTCCAGGGCTGCCCCGGGGTGACCCACAGCGACGGGCTGTTCCCGCAGATCGTGATGATCATGACGATGGTGGCCGGCGCCGGGCTGGTGATGTGGATGGGCGAGCTGATCACCGAACGCGGCGTCGGCAACGGCATGTCGGTGATGATCTTCACCCAGATCGTGGCGACCTTCCCGTCGTCGCTGTGGGCGATCCGGGAGAGCCGCGGCATGGTGGCCTTCATGCTGGTGGTCGGCGTCGGCCTGCTGGTGATGCTCGCGGTGGTCTTCATCGAACAGGGCCAGCGTCGGATCCCGGTGCAGTACGCCAAGAAGATGGTCGGCGGCCGGATGCTCGGCGGCACCACCACCTACATCCCGCTGAAGATGAACCAGGCCGGTGTGATCCCGGTGATCTTCGCTTCCTCGATCCTGTACCTGCCGGCGATGTACGCCCAGTTCCAGCCCGAATCGGCGGCCGCCGACTGGATCCAGCGGTACATGATCACCGGCGGACACCCGATCTACATGACGGTGTTCTTCCTGTTGATCGTGTTCTTCACCTACTTCTACGTGTCGATCACCTTCAACCCCGAAGAGGTCGCCGACAACATGAAGAAGTACGGCGGGTTCATCCCCGGTATCCGCGCCGGGGCACCCACCGAGCGGTACCTCAGCTACGTGCTGTCCCGACTGACCGCACCCGGCGCGCTGTACCTGGGCCTGATCGCCCTGCTGCCGCAGTTCGCCTTCGTGATGTTCGGGGCCAACCAGAACTTCCCCTTCGGCGGCACCTCCCTGCTCATCATGGTGGGTGTCGGTCTCGATACGGTGAAACGGATCGAGAGCCAACTCCAGCAGCGCAACTACGAAGGATTCCTCCGATGAGAATGCTGATCATGGGCCCCCCGGGGGCCGGCAAGGGCACCCAGGCCAAGGGCATCGCCGAGCACTACGGTGTGCCGGCGATCTCCACCGGTGACATCTTCCGCAGCAATGTGGCCAACGAGACCGAGCTGGGCCTGAAGGTGAAGGCGATCATGGCCGCCGGCGACTACGTCTCCGACGAGATCACCAACGACCTGGTCGCCAACCGGCTCACCGAGGCCGACACCGCCGCCGGTTTCCTGCTCGACGGCTACCCCCGCACCCTGGCCCAGGTGGACGCCCTGGACGGCATGCTGCAGGCCTCGGGCAAGACCCTCGACGCGGTGATCGCGCTGACCGCCGACAACGACGAGCTGGTCGCCCGGTTGCTGAACCGCGCCAAGGTCGAGGGCCGTGAGGACGACAACGAGGACGCCATCCGGCGCCGCCTCGAGGTGTACGACGCCGAGACCCGCGACCTGCTCGAGGTGTACCGCGAGCGTGGCCTGCTGGTGGAGGTCGACGGCCTGGGCGAGATCGACGCCGTCGGCGAACGGATCCGCGAAGCCCTGGCCGCACACCGCGCGTGATCTTCGCCAACCGGGGTATCGAGGTCAAGACCCCCGACCAACTCCGCACGATGCGCCGGGCGGGCCTGGTGGTGGCCCAGATGTTGGCCGCCACCGCCGCCGAGGCGCGTCCGGGAATCACCACCGCCGAACTCGACTCGGTGGCCGCCGAAGTGCTGGCCGCCAACGGCGCCACCTCGAACTTCCTGAACTACGGCGACGACGCCAACGGTGAGGGGGGCTTCCGGGGTGTGGTCTGCCTGTCGGTCAACGACGAGATCGTGCACGGGGTGCCCGGCGAACGGGTACTGGCCGAGGGCGATCTGTTGTCGATCGACGGTGGCGCGATCATCGACGGCTGGCACGGCGACTCGGCCCTGACCGTCCCGGTCGGTGCCTGGCCCAGCGGCGGGGAAGCGCTCAGCGACGCCTGCCGCGATTCGTTGTGGGCCGGTATCGCCGCAGCCCGGCTGGGGGAGCGGATCGGTGGCATCTCCGCCGCGATCGAGGCCTCGCTGGCGGGTACCGGCTACGGCATCGTCGAGGAGTACGTCGGCCACGGCATCGGCTCGGCCATGCACCAGCCCCCGGACGTGCCCAATCAAGGCCGCCCCAACCGGGGGCCCAAGCTCACCGCCGGCATGGCGCTGTGCATCGAGCCCATGATCACCCTCGGCTCGCCCGCCAACGCCGTGCTCGACGACGACTGGACGGTCGTCACCACCGACGGCTCGCTGGCCTGCCACTGGGAGCACATGATCACCGTCACCCAGCACGGCGTGTGGGTGATGACCGCCGAGGACGGCGGCGAGGAGATGCTCAACAGCCTCGGCGTTCCGTTCGGGCCGCTGAGCGACTGAACGGACTTGGACCTGCCGCTCCTCGGCTGAGCCGGGAGCGGCACGGTCTCAAAGCGCCGCGATGATGTCGTCCACCCGATCCTTGGCGTCGCCGAACAGCATCTTGGTGTTGTCGCGGAAGAACAACGGATTCTGCACGCCCGCGTAGCCGGCGGCCATCGAGCGCTTGAACACGATCACGTCGCGCGCCTCCCACACGTGGATCACCGGCATGCCGGCGATGGGGGAGCCCGGCTCGTCCAGCGCCGCGGGGTTCACGGTGTCGTTGGCGCCGATCACCAGCACCACATCGACGTCGGCGAGGTCGTCGTTGATCTCGTCCATCTCCAGGACGATGTCGTAGGGCACCTTGGCCTCGGCGAGCAGCACGTTCATGTGCCCGGGCAACCGCCCGGCCACCGGGTGGATCGCGAACTTCACGTCCACCCCCTGGCTGCGCAGCCGCTGGGTCAGGTCGGCCACCGGGTACTGGGCCTTGGCCACAGTCATGCCGTAACCGGGGGTGATCACCACCGACTTGGCTCCGGTCAACAGTTGGCTCACCTCGGGGGCGGTGATCTCGGTGTGGGTGCCGTAGTCGCGGGCCTCGCCGGTGACCGCACCGTCGCTGCCGAAACCACCCAGGATCACCGAAATGAACGACCGGTTCATCGCCTTGCACATGATGTAGCTGAGGATCGCACCCGA
>JAAYAO010000525.1 GCA_012719335.1 Propionibacterium sp.
AGGGTCGTCACTTGCGTCACGGGCTCACCATGGATGCGGAGTTCCCACCCGTGCTCCCACTTGTGCGCAGTTACGTGTATCACCTTCACTCCTCGCTCGCGGCCTCGATGGCCTGCAACGCTGTCGGCTGCACTCCGGATCGCGGGAAATCCGCATCATCATGCGGAAACCCGCGCCGTTACAGGTGGTGGGGCGTGCGGGGCTCGAACCCGCGACCCAGGGATTATGAGTCCCCTGCTCTGACCGGCTGAGCTAACGCCCCGGCCCGGGCAGTCTAGCGACTCGCCGTGCGCGACGGGCGAACCCGAGACCACCGATTCACCCGTTGCGACGGCGCAGCACCAAGCCGGTGCCGGTACCGATGGCCGCCAGGGCCGCCACGACCGCGGCCGCACCGACCGGGGCTCCGGTGTCGGCCAGGCGGTCAGCACTGCGTGCCGTGGGATCGTCGGTGACCCGCTGGGCATCCCCGGTCGCGGTGACCGGACGGGCCTGCTCGCGCGGGTCATCGGCGGCGGGGTCGGTGCCGGACTGGTCGTCGGCCGGCGGTTCGGCCCCCGGGGTGTCGTCCACCGGGTCGTCGTCCAGCGCGTCGTCGTCGACCGGGGGAGTCACCTCGGCCGCCAGCACGGTGACGGTGCGGGTGGTGGTCGCGGTGTTACCCGACCGGTCGGTGCTGGTGTAGGTCAGCGAGTACTCACCCGGCGTGCCGGTGTCGACCGTGCCGGCCACCTCGACATCCACCTCGTCGCAGTCGTCCACGGCCGACACACCGGCCAGCGCGTCGAAGTCGTCACCGACGGTGATCGTCGCGTCGGCCGGTACGGTCAGCTCCGGGTCGGTGTGGTCGCCGCTGAGCATCTCCTCGTCGACCAGGGTGCGGGCATCGCTGCGGTAGGTCGACATGGTCAGGCCACAGGTGCCGACGTTGACCCGGGTGAAGTTCGCGACCTGCTCCTGATTCTCCACCTCACCCCACGGCGCCGGCTCGGGCAGCGCGGAGTTGCGTCCGTAGTACTTCGACCCGCTGGCGGAGTTGCCGGTCAGGTACAGCACGTCACCCTCGCCGGGCACCAGGAAGGACGGCCCGGTCGTCACGTCCTCGTCGGGGCCGTCGACCATCTCGCCGCGGTTCACCAGCGGGGTGCGGGTGTAGTAGTGGTCGTGTCCCATCAACACCAGGTCGACCCCGGCCTCGCTCAGGCCGCGCGACAGCACCGTCCGGCGTCCCTCGATGATGCCCAGGTCCTCGGCATCGGGGTCGGTGGCGTGCGGGGCGACCGAGTAGATCGAATGGTGGAAGGTCACGATCGTCCAGGTGGCCGGGTTCTCGGCCATCACCGCCCGGGTGTAATCGACCAGGGTCTGGTGCCGCACGTCGTTGGCGTTCAGGTGAATGAACAGCGTGTCGTGGTAGGTGTAGTGGTAGTGGCCACCGATCGCGCCGGACGAGCCGTCGTGGTTGGGCAGGTTGAAGTGGTCACCGTAGGCCAACTGGAAGATGTCGTGGTTGCCCAGGGTGGTGGCCAAGGGGTA
>JAAYAO010000526.1 GCA_012719335.1 Propionibacterium sp.
GGCCGCATGGGGGACGGGTTGGTCGGGCTCGTCGGTGCGCAGCCCGTCCTCGTCCTGTTCGGTCTTCTTCTTCTTGATCTTGGGACGCATCGTGTCGCCGGCGAAACCGGCCAGGGCCGGCAGCAGGGTCAATGCGATCAGCACCGCGATCGCCACCCCGACCGCGGCGGCGAACCCCATCACGGTCAGGAACGGGATGCGCGCCACGGCCAACCCGATCAGTGCGATCACCACGGTCAATCCGGCGAATACCACCGCCGATCCGGAGGTTGCCACCGCCCGCGACATCGACTCCTCGGCCGTCAAGCCACCGCGCATCAACTCGCGGTGCCGCGACAGGATGAACAGGGCGTAGTCGATGCCGACCGCCAGGCCGAGCATCAGCGCCAGCATCGGGGTGGTGGAGTTCACCGTGGTCAGGCCGGCCGCGGCCAGGATCAGCAGCATGGTGACCCCGACGCCGATGATCGCGGTGATCAGGGGCATCGCGGCGGCCCGGAAGGAGCCCAGGGTGATCAACAGCACGATCAGCGCCACCCCGACACCGATCAATTCGATCGGGCTGAGGGTCGGGATGTCGGCGTTGTAGAGCTCGCCACCCATCGACACCTGTGAGCCGGCCAGCTCGTCCTCGACCCGATCGCCCAGCGCGGCGAGCTCGTCCTTGTCGTCCTGGGTGTACCCGGTCATGTCACCCTCGAGCTGCAACTGGATGATCGCGGCCCGACGGTCCTGCGAGATCAGCCCCGCGATCATGTCGCTGTAGGGGGTTTGCGCCATCACCACCCGGTCGAGCTCGTTGAACCGCTCGACGGTGCGGTCGATCACCTGCTGCACCGCCGGATCGTCCACGGTGGCGCCGTCGGGGGAGACGATGATCATCGTGGCCGAGGCGCCGGCGATCTCGGGAAAGGTGAGGGCGAGTTGATCCAGGGCGGCCTGGGATTGGGTGCCCGGCAGGGTGAAGCTGTCCTCGAACTTGTCGCCGATCAGGCCGGCCAGCCCGCCGCTGACGGCCAGGGCCACCAGCCAGATGATCAGCACCCGCACGCGCTGTTGCCAGCACCGCCGGCCGAGCCGGTACAGAAAGGACGACATGGTGCGAGCTCCCAGGTTCGATACAGGAATGTATTCGATACAGAACTGTATCCGAGGGGCTAAGGTGTGTGGTAATCACGAACGAAAGTCCTCGCATGACTCAGCTCACAGCTCGCCGGGAGCGCACCCGGGATCGACTGCTCGAGGCCGCCCGCAGCGTGTTCGCCGAGAAGGGGGTGCAGGCCGCGTCGGTGGAGGAGATCTGCGAGCGCGCCGGTTTCACCCGGGGCGCCTTCTACTCCAACTTCGAATCCAAGAACGATCTGATGCTGGCCTACATGCGTCGGGCCGGTGACTCGGTGGTGGACGGCGCCCGGGCGGCGGTCGACCAGGTGCTGCCGCGACTGACCGAGGCCTCCGACATGGATGGGTTGGTCGACGAGGGCATCCGGTTGTTCCTGCGCACCCAGGACGCCAACCTGGAGGGTATCCAGGCCGGTCTGGAGCTGCGGTTGCACGCCTCGCGCGTCCCCGAACTGCGCACGGCCTATCTGGATCTGCTCGAACGCAGCCACACCGCGATCGCCGAGATCATCACCGGCGCGCTGGAGATCTTCGGCTGGGAATGGGCGATGGAACCCGCGGTCGGGATGCGGCTGTTGCACGGCGTCTACGAACAGAGCGCCCTCGAGGCCATCATCAGCGGCGGCGAAGCCGAGGAGGTCACCCCGCTGATCGGCGAAATGATCCTGGCCATGGTCCGCAGCAAGGCCCCCGACGCCGACTGAGGCGGGGAACTCCGCATCGATCCTGGTTTCGACACGACCGCTGCGCGGTCTGTTCAACCGACGGATCGGGCTCCCAACGATGGTTGAGCAGGACGCGCAGCGTCCGTGTCGAAACCCGCGGGAGTGTTCGTGTGGAGGCGGCCATGGTCGTCCGCCGAGGGGTTGTCGGGTGCACCTTGTGTGTCGCGGGCCGGCGGCCATGACTCGAACCGCAAGCCTGGGGTGCGTCGTGACCAATATGTCCTCGGGTACCCGGTTTTCTTGTGGTTCCGGTCACGGCGACTGCGGAACACGACGGCACACAACAACGCCGGCAACCCGACCCGCGCAGCCAACGGATCGGAAGTCAAGACCCTACGCAGTGTGGACAGGTTTTGGCTCGACGGCGCGGAGATTTAGCCTTGGGACTTGGCCGGCCGGCCACCCAGCCGAACGATGAGAGGGGGCGGTGTGAGCGCAACCGTGCCCGCCGCCGGCAGCGACCCGATCATCCGGCTGGCCGATGTCCGCAAGGTCTACCCCAGCCCCGGCGGTGAGATCGCCGCCCTGGACGGCCTTTCTCTGGACGTCCCGCGCGGGGAGATCCACGGCATCGTCGGACGATCCGGGGCCGGCAAATCAACCCTGATCCGCTGCCTGACCGCCCTGGAGAAGCCCACCTCGGGGTCGATCATCGTCGACGGCACCGACCTGAGCA
>JAAYAO010000527.1 GCA_012719335.1 Propionibacterium sp.
CGACAGGTAGCCCTTGTCGAACTGCATGCCCTCGGTGAACTCGAGTTCGGTGCCGAAGGTCTGCGACTCGTCAACGGTGATCACACCGTCCTTGCCGACCTTGTCGAAGGCATCGGCGATCAGCTCGCCGATCTGCTCGTCGCGGGCCGAGATGGTGGCCACGTTCGCCATGTCGGCGGTGGTCTCGATCTCGCGGGCGTCGTCGCGCAGGCGATCGACGATCACTTCGAGGGCCTTGTCCATGCCGCGCTTGAGGCCGACCGGGTTCGCCCCGGAGGCCACGGCGCGCAGGCCTTCGTGCACCAGCGCCTGGGCCAGCACGGTGGCGGTGGTGGTGCCGTCACCGGCGACGTCGTTGGTCTTGGTGGCGACTTCCTTGGCGAGCTGGGCGCCGAGGTTCTCGTAGGGGTCGGTGAGCTCGACATCACGGGCGACGGTCACGCCGTCGTTGGTGATGGTCGGGGCTCCCCACTTCTTGTCGAGGACGACGTAGCGGCCCTTGGGGCCGAGCGTGACCTTGACGGTATTGGCTAGGGTGTCGACGCCACGCTCCAGGGAGCGGCGCGCCTCCTCGTCGAACTGGAGAATCTTGGCCATGGGTTACCTCAGCTTCACTTGGAGACGACGGCGAGAATGTCGCGCGCGTTGAGCAGCAGGAGATCCTTGCCGTCGTAGCGCACCTCGGTGCCGCCGTACTTGCTGAAGATCACGGTGTCGCCCTCGGCGACGTCCATCGGGATCCGCTGGCCGTTGTCGTCGACACGGCCGGGGCCGGTGGCGAGCACCTTGCCCTCCTGCGGCTTCTCCTTGGCGGTATCGGGAATGACCAGTCCGGAAGCGGTGGTCTGCTCGGCTTCCAGCGGCTGAACGAGGACGCGGTCCTCGAGCGGCTTGATCGTGACTGCCACGTCAAACCCCTTTCACATTGTGTGTGGTGTTCGGTTCAAGGTGGCGCGGGGCGTCGTCGCGGGTGCCGTCCCGAGCCTGGCACACTCACCGGGAGAGTGCTAAGGACGACTCTAGGAGCCGATTAGCACTCGGTCAACTCGAGTGCCAGAGATTTTCGGCATCGATAGGGTGGAAGCATCATCGAACCCGAGGAGGCAAGCATGGCCGATCAGGGGCCCAACCCTTACGTCGTCGACATCGAGAAGGCAACGCTGGAGAATCCGCACTTCCGCGACACCTTGTGGACCGGCAAGTACCTGCAGATGACCGTGATGACGATCCAGCCCGGCGGCGAGGTCGGTGGTGAGATCCATGACGACCACGACCAGTTCATCCGCGTCGAGGAGGGGCGTGCCCGGGTGGTGATGGGGCCGGCGAAGGACGACATCACCTTCGACGAGGAAATCGGCGACGACTGGGTCGCGCTGATCCCGGCCGGCAAGTACCACAACATCCTGAACATCGGCGCCGGCGAGTTGAAGCTGTACTCGCTCTACGCCCCGCCGGAGCACGAACACGGCACCACCCATCCCACCCACGAGGATGCGGTGAACGACCCGCAGGAAACCGATCTGGTCTGAGCGATTCATCGTGTGAGATCTTGTGCGCAGAGCGCGCA
>JAAYAO010000528.1 GCA_012719335.1 Propionibacterium sp.
CCGAAAGCGGCGGCCAGGGTGGGCCCACCCTCCAACCAGACGTGACGCACATCGCGGTCGTGCAACGCCGCCAGTACCTCGCCCGGGTCGTGGGTGCGCAGGTGGACGGTGTCGGCGGTGGCGTCCAGCAGGTGCGCGTCGGCGGGCAGGTCACGGTGCCCGACCACCACCCGCAACGGTTGCCGACCCACCGGCGCCCCCGATGCATCACGGACGGTGAGCCGCGGGTTGTCGGCCCATGCGGTGCCGGTGCCCACCACGATCGCCCCGCACTCGGACCGCAACCGGTGCACGTCGGCCCGCGCGGCGGGCCCGGTCAACCACTGGCTGGTGCCGTCGGCGGCGGCCGAGCGGCCGTCCAGGGTGGCGGCGAACTTCCAGGTCACCCACGGCCGGCCCCGGGTCACCGCGAACGCCCACGGCTCGTTGAGGGCCTCGGCCGCGGCGGCCAACACTCCCGAGGTGACCTCGACACCACCGGCGCGCAGGGTGTCGGCGCCACCCCGGGCGGTGGGGTTCGGATCGGCGGCGGCGTGCACCACCCGCCGCACCCCGGCGGTCAGCAATGCCTCGGCGCAGGGCCCGGTGCGTCCGGTGTGGTTGCACGGCTCCAGGGTGACGTAGGCGGTGGTGCCCCGGGCCCGGTCGCCGGCGGCGGTCAGGGCTGCGGCCTCGGCGTGCGCGGTGCCGGCCCCGCGGTGCAATCCGGTGGCGATCTCGGTGTCGGTGAGCGGGTCGACCAGCACACACCCGACCCGCGGGTTCGGGTCGGCGATCGGGCCGGTGGCGGCCAGTTCCAGGGCACGACGCATCCACCGCTGGTCGGTGGTCAGCCCGGTCGGCTGGTTCGGCATCGGCCCCTACTCCTGTCCCACAGGCTCCGGGGCGCGGGAGACGCGGTGCGCCGGCCCACCCCCACGGTGAACCTCGACCACGTCACGGGGCGTGAACCGCCCCGCGCGTGCTGCCTCCCATCCGGACTTTCACCGTCGGTACTGGAATCCCACCAGTTCGGCCTCCCACACGAGAGGTTCGCGGACTATCACCGCCGGCTCGGAATTACACCGACCCCGGAGCACGTGGCCCACACTATGCCATCGCCGGGACGGGCCGACGTCGGCTGTTCCAACCGGCGGAATCAGCCCCGCTCAGCTTCGGGACGAGCCGACCTGTGGGTCGGCCAGGTCGGCCAACAAGGTGACATGGGTGACGCCCTCGAGCACCGCCAGGTTCTCCGCGATCGCCGGCCCACCCAGGGTCAGGGCCGGTTCGAAGCCGTACACGGTGTCCTCACCGACCGGGCCGAGCCGTTCCAGGGCCAACTCGAACAACGGCTCACCGTCGTCCCCGGCCGGTTCCACATCACCGGGGCGGGTGCCGCGGAACTCGGCGTTGATCTGGTTGTTGCGGTCCTTCTCCTCGGCCATCTGCGCGCTGCGGTCGTGGGCCACCAGCACCCCGCGCCAGGGCAGAATCACCACGCTCATACCGGTGCGTTCACCCCACAGCCGCAACTCCCCGAAGGCGCTGCGGCTGACCGCGATGAAGGAGTCCTCACCCAACGGCAACTGCACCCGGCCCAGCCACCGATTCACCGCCGGCTGCCACTGCACCGGGTCACAGATCCAGAACCGTCCCTGCCCGAAGCCGGCGAACCCGAAGGTGCGCCAGAACTCGAACAGCGATTCCGGCACCCGGCCGGCGAAGTCGGTGTAGTAGTGCTCCGGAACCTCCCGGGCGGTGAGCGGGGCCCCCCAGGTGCGGGCGAAGGCTTCGGTGTGACGGCTCATTGCTTCGGTCCTTCCAGAATCCAACCCAGGTCGAGCAGTTCATCACCGCGGCCGTCGGCGATGAGTGAGTCAATGTACTCCTCGAGCTCATCACGCCGACCCCGCCACTGCGAGCCGATCGAGGAGTTCACCCCACGGTCACCCATCGACGGCATCCCGTTCTCGTCCTCGGGAATCACGTCGCGCCCACCGGCCACCAGATCCGGTTCGTGCAGGGCCGCGACCCGGTCGAGTTCCTCCTCGGTGCGCCGCTCGGCCCATTCCTCGGCGGTCAACCCGTCGAGGGCATCGGGGTCGTCGTCCTCCAACCCGAAGGCCTCGGTCAGGTACTCCTTGTACTTCAGTTCCTCGTACTTCTTGCGGGCCTCGGCCTGGGCCTTGCCCTCGCGCTCCTCGTGATCCCAGTTGTGTCGCACCTCATCGGCGGTCATCCGGTTCAACGCCTCGATCTGGCGCGACAGTTGGCGTTCGTACTCGTCGACCTTGTCGCGCAGGTTCTCGCCCGACCCCACGGTGAACGGCACCACCATGTCGGCGGAGCGGACGTTGTCGCTGGCGCGGGTGCCGACCTCGTCCAACAGGCCGTTCAGGGCCGTACCGAAAATGCCCGGAATGCTAGCCACGAAGCGACTCCACCGCGATCCGGATGGCCTGGTCGATCACCTGGCGGGTGATCTGCTGGGCCGGGGCGATGGTCGACAGCGACGCCCCGAAGGTGGCCGGTGCCGCCGCCTGGGCCTGGACGATGTGGGCCTGCAACACCGACACGTTGGTGATCTCGGTGATCTTCAACCCGGTGGTGACGCCCGCGATCATCATCAAACAGGCCGCGACCACGTTGCCGGCCACGCCCAGTTTGGTGGCCACCACGTCCACCCCGTCCAGGGCCGACCAGTTGCCGCCGAAGGCCTGCATCGCCGGGCCGTCGTTGGTGGCCCGGGCGTAACCGGCCGCGGCCCCGGCCTCCCGGGCCAGGGCGGTCACCTCACCGCCGTACTGCTGCCACAACCGGGCGTACTCGACGATCCGATCCTCGTTGCCGGAGGGAAACTCGTGGCCGAGCATCTGCAACAACCCGTTCAACGGGGCGGGGATGCTGATCACCAGCCACCCCCGGTCAGGTCGGTGTTGTCCTGCTCGACCCGCTCGTAGGCGCCGGCGGCCCGGTGCAGGGCCCGGGAATGGCCGGCATAGGACTCGATCACCGAGTCGATGGTGCGTTGGGCCTGCTCCAGCACGTCGCGGTACATGTCGGCCGCGACCCGGCCGAAGGTGTCGTTGTCACCCACCACCGAGGTGTCCGAGACCCGCCCGTACAGCGAGTGGGTGGCCCGCGAGATCTGCTGCGCCACCGAGTCCACCCCGTCGGCGGCCCGGCCCAGCGAGGACGGTTCGAAACGCAGGTTCATCGGCCCGCCGTCCGCAACATCTCGGCCAACTGTTGGGCGTACTCGTCCAGGGCCCGCAGGGAGTCGGCGCCGATCGATTCCAGTTCGGCGCCGAGGTCGGCGTCCTGCTGTTCGGCCAGCGCCGCCATCAACCGCTGCTGATACCCGCTCAGGGCGTCGTTGGCGACCTGCTGGATCAGCTCGGCCAACTCGGTGCTGGACAGGTTCTTGACCCGCGGATCCAGCACCACCGCGCTGAACCGGCCCTCGGACATGGTGATCGACACCTGCTGATTCGGGGATTCGGCCCGCACCTCGATCGACGGCACGGCGTCCGGGTCGATCGGTTCGGCGGGTCGTTGGGCCCGAATCGCACGCTCGAGTATTTCGTCGAAACCTTGCGACATGTGCACTCCTGGGGTGGGAAGCTCACCGGCAGGCTAGCCAGCCCCGGGGTCAGCCGTGGCGTGCCAGACTGGACGGGTGCGAGACATCATCATCCTCGGCAGTACCGGGTCGATCGGCACCCAGGCGTTGGAGCTGATCGGGCCGCGCCGCGACGAGTTTCGGGTGAGCGGGCTGGCCGCCGGCGGCGGCAACGTCGAACTGCTGGCCCGGCAGGTGCTCGACGTCGCCCCGGACACGGTTGCGGTGGCGCGCGCCACCGCGGTGCAGGACCTGCAACTGGCCCTGTACGCCGAGGCCCAGCGGCGCGGCTGGTCACGCGGGCAGGTGCGGTTGCCGAAGATCCTGGCCGGGCCCGAGGCGGTGACCGAACTGGCCGCGATGCCCTGCGATGTGGTGCTGAACGGCATCACCGGGGCCGCCGGGCTGCTGCCCACCCTGGCCACCCTGGGGGCCGGCACCACGCTGGCCCTGGCGAACAAGGAATCCCTGGTGATCGGCGGACGGCTGGTCAC
>JAAYAO010000067.1 GCA_012719335.1 Propionibacterium sp.
CGGGCCGCCAGGCGGGCGTTCTGCCCCTCCTTGCCGATCGCCAGCGAGAGCTTGTAGTCGGGCACGATCACCCGGGCTTGGCGGCGGTCGGGATCGACGACGGTCACCGAGGTCACCTGGGCCGGGGACAGCGCCTCACCGACGAACACCGCCGGATCCTCCGACCAGTCGATGATGTCGATCTTCTCGCCGTTCAGCTCGTTCATCACCGAACGCACCCGCTGCCCCATCTGACCGATGCAGGCCCCCTTGGCCGACACGGCCGGGTCGTGGCTGACCACCGCGATCTTGGTGCGGTGACCGGCTTCGCGGGCCACCCCCTTGATCTCCACCACGCCGTCCTGGATCTCGGGCACCTCCAGCCGGAACAGTTTCTCGACCAACTGCGGGTGGGTGCGTGACACCACCACCTGCGGGCCGGTCGGTTCGCGGCGCACCGCCACCACGTACACCCGCAGTCGGGTGCCGTGGGCGTAGCTCTCCCCCGGCACCTGTTCGGCGGCCGGCAGGATCGCCTCGATGTCGCCCAGGTCGACCCGCACCACCCGCGGGTCGCGGCTCTGCTGCACCACCCCGAACAGGATGTCGCCCTCGGAGGCGGAAAACTTGCCGTACTTGCGTTCGTCCTCGGCATCGCGCAGCCGCTGCATGATCACCTGGCGGGCGGTCGCGGCGGCGACCCGCCCGAAACCGGCCGGGGTGTGGTCGAACTCGGCGATCCGGTTGCCCTCCTCGTCGAGTTCGGGGGCCAGCACCTGCACCACCCCGCTCTTGCGGTGCAGTTCGATGCGTGCCCCGGGCACCGAGTCGGGTGTCTTGTGGTAGGCGGTCAGCAACGCTTCCTCGAGTGCGTCGACGAGCACATCGAGGGGAATCCCCTTGTCGCGTTCAATCATCCGCAACGCGGCCATATCGATGTCCATCTCAGTCCTCCAGCTCTTCAGTTGTGTCCTCGGCGCGCATCTTGGTCAGCTCCACCTGGATCACTGCCTTGCGCACATCGCCGAGGTCGATGGTGATGTTCTGCGTGGTGGTTTTGGGGCCCTTGGCACCCTTCGGCCTGGGCACCTGCACTTCCAACGTCGCCGAGGAGTCGTCGGTTTCCAGGATCCGCCCGGTCAGGCTCTCCTCGCCGTCGCGTTCGACCCGCACCAGCCGGCCGATGTTGCGGCGCCAGTGCTTCGGTTCGGTGAGCGGGCGGGTGACGCCCCGGGAGCTGATCTCCAGGGTGTAGGGACGGCTGCCGGTGGCCGGCTCGTCGTCCAGGGCGCGGGAGATCTCCTGGCTGGCCCGGGTGATGTCGTCCAGCAGCGGGCCCCGTCCCTCGGGGCCGTCCCCGTCGACGATCACCCGCACCACGGCATGACGCGACCCACCGACGATGTCGAGGGATTCCAGCTCCAGCTCGTGGTCGGTGAGGATCTGGCGGACGATCACGGAAAGCTTGTCGGCTTGCACGGTGTTCCTCCCGGGTTTCTGTTGTTCCACGCGGTTGTGAATCCGCCATCATACCCGCACTAGGCTGGGGGCCATGCCTGTCAGCCGCCGTGCCCTGTTCGCCTGGTTGGGGGCCGGTGCCGCGGTGGCCCTGACCGGATGTTCGGTCAGTGACCCGCGGGTCGCCGAACCCACCGGGGCTCGTTGGTCACCCACCCCCAGCCCCAGCCCGACCCAACGGCCCGAGGTGCAACTCGCGGTGCAGCGCGAGGCCGAACTCGCCGCCCGGGCCGGTGCGCTGCTTCCGGTGGCCGGGGATCGGGCCGACGTGGTGACCGCGGCCCGCGATGCCCACCAGGCCCATGTCGATCTGTTGAGCGACGGGTTCGGCCCGGTCGACCCGCCGGTGATCCCGACCCCCGCCCCGGCCGAGGACCTGGCCGGGGCCGCCGCCGACTGGGGTGAGCAGCTCACCGCAGCCGCGGCCGAGCATCGCAGCCAAGCGCTGCTGGTGTCGGGACGACTCGGGCTGGTGCTGGCGTCCTGCGCGAGCTTCGCCACGGTGCTGGGCCGGCGGGCGGCGGCGCTGCCGGCGGCCATCGGTACAGCCGAACCCGATGAGTTCGTGCCGATCAGCGACACCGATGCGCTGACCCTGTTGACCGGCCAACTGCATGCGGCCCGGTACGCCTACCACACCGCGTTGGGGGCCTTCCAACTCTCCGATGACCGTCGTGATCCGCTGGAACAACGCGTGGCCGCGTTGACCGCGCTGCGCGACCGGCTGAGCACCGCCCTGGTCGATCGCGGCGTCGCCCCGCCGCCGGCCGAACCGGCCTACGATGTGCCGCGCCCGGCCGATCAGGCCGCGGCTATCAGCATCACCCGCGGGGTCGAGGAGCGACTGTTGCCGTTCGTCGGGGCCGCGGTGGCCGGGGTCGCCACCGGGGACGACCTGCGGGCCGTGGTGGTCGACGAGGTGACCGCCACCACCGCCCGGCTGGTGGCCACCGGGGGCGCGTTGCCGCGCTGGCCCGGGCTGGCCTGAGTCAGCCGCGGACGACGGCGAGCACCCGGTCGACGGCTTCGGCCACCGGCACCTCGTCGCGGTCGCCGGAGGCCCGGTTGCGCAGTTCGACCACGCCGTTGGTCAGGCCGCGACCGACCACCACCGAGGTCGGCATACCGAGCACCTCGGCGTCGGCGAACTTCACCCCGGGGCTGGCCTTGCGGTCGTCCAGCAGCACCTCCAGGCCCCGCTCGGCCAGCTCGGTGGCCAGCTTCTCGGCGGCCTCGGCGATCTCCTCGCCCTTGCCGGTGGCCAGCACGTGGACGTCGAAGGGGGCCAGTTCCCTGGGCCAGCACAGGCCGGCGTCGTCGCTGGTGGCCTCGGCCACCGCGGCCACCGCCCGGGACACCCCGATGCCGTAGGAGCCCATCGTCACCACGGCGCGTTTGCCGTTGGCGTCCAGCACCTGCAGATCGAGGGCCTCGGCGTACTTGCGGCCGAGTTGGAAGATGTGTCCCATCTCGATGCCGCGGGCCAGGGTCATCGGGCCCGACCCGTCGGGGGCCGGGTCGCCCTCGCGCAGTTCGGCCACGTCGAGGATCGCATCGGCGGTGAAGTCACGGCCGGCGACCAGATCGAAGACGTGCTTGCCGGCCTCGTTGGCGCCGGTCACCCACCGCGACCCGTCCACCACGGCCGGGTCGACCAGGTAGCGGATCGCGCCCGCCGGGGCCGCCTCGTCCTCGGCGAGTTCCCCGATCCCGAGCACCTGCGGGCCGACATAGCCCTTGACCAGGCGCGGGTAAGCGGCGAAATCCTCCTCCCCGAAGGGCACGGCCACCGCGGGTTCGATCGCGGCCTCGAGCCGTTTCGCGTCCACCTCCCGGTCGCCGGGCAGGCCGATCGCCAACGGTTCGGTGCCGCCGTCGGGGTGGTGCAGCATGAACAGCACGTTCTTGAGGGTGTCACCGGCGGCCCAGGGCCGGTCGGCTCGCGGCACCCGCTCGTTCGCCACCCGCACCAGGTCGTCGATGGTCGCCGCATCGGGGGTGTCCTCGACGTGCGCGGCGGGGGCGTCGGTGTGGTCCAGGGCCTCGCCGGGTTCGCGGCGCACCGCCTCGACGTTGGCCGCGAAGCCACCGGGTGAGCGGACGAAGGTGTCCTCACCGTTGTCGGCGACGGCCAGGAATTCCTCCGAGGCCGACCCGCCCATCGCCCCGGAGGTGGCCTGCACGATCACGTAGTCGAGGCCGAGCCGGTCGAAGATCCGGATGTAGGCGGCCCGGTGCGCGTCGTAGGAGGCCTGCAGGCCGGCCTCGTCGATGTCGAAGGAGTAGGAGTCCTTCATCACGAACTCGCGTCCCCGCAACAGACCAGCCCGCGGGCGTGCCTCGTCCCGGTACTTCGGTTGGATCTGGAAGAGGCTGACCGGCAGGTCCTTGTACG
>JAAYAO010000068.1 GCA_012719335.1 Propionibacterium sp.
CTGGCGATCCCGATGCTGTGGCCGCTGCACGGCTGATGGTCACCCCCTCCTGCTGCAAACCGCCTCGTCACGGCCCGATAACCGCTCCACGGCGATAACGGCCCGAAAGAAGGCGGTTTGCAGCAGCAGCCGGATCCGCCCGGCCATCGAACAAGGAGGAATCAGGCCTCGGGCAACACGGCCCGGCCGGCTTCGGCGGCGAGTCGGGCGGCTTCGGCCGCGGGCAGGGCGCGCAACCGGTCCGACATCACCTCGACGCTGATCGGCACCGACACCCCGAGCCGGTGCAGCTCGGCCAGGGTGCCGGCAACATCGGCAGCACCCTCACCGGGCAGCAGGCGACGCTGCATGGTCTCGGCGAACATGTCGGGTTCGGCCTCGGCCGGGGCGTCGTTGATCTGCACCGCGATGATCCGGTCGGCGACCGCGGCCAGGTCGGCCGCGGTGCCACCGGCCCGGAAGTGGTGCCAGGTGTCGAGGATGATCCCGCCGTTGGGCCGCCCGGCCAGCCGGGCCACCTCGGCGGCCACGGTGACATTCGGCAGCGCCGATCCGCCCAGTGGTTCGAGATGGGCCAACAAGCCGTGCTCGGCGGCCCGGTCGCACACCGCGGCGAACCCCTCGGCCAGTTGGTCGATCGGCGCCGGGCCGCCGCTGAGGTCGACCACGTTCACCGACCGGGCTCCCAATCCGGCCGCGCCCAGCCACAGGTTGTGCTCCATCGTGTCGAAGTCGTGGTCGGGCGGCAGCAACCCGGGCCCGAGGCGATGATGCGGCGCCCAGCGGGGCAGGGCATCGAGGTCGGCCACCCGCAACCCGTGATCATCCAGCAGCGCGCGGATACCGGTGATGGACCAGCCCTCGGCCAGTGCCCGGCCGATATCGGGTGGCCGCAGGGAAACCGCCGCGAACCCGGCCGCGGCCGCCGCAGCGACCCGTTCGGTGAGCTCGGCGCGGTCGAGAGTGTAGGCGGCCAGCACCAGATCCCCACCGTTCAACCCCCTGGTCATGGCGTCACGGTAGTTGCTCATCCCTGTGAGTGGGAAAAGGTTGTCCATCGCGTAGGAGTGGGCCACATTGACTCCCATGACTTCGATGAGTTCGGCCCCCCGCGACCAGCACGGCATCCCCGTCACGCTGGACGCATCGACCCGTGCCTACCACGGTTTCGAGGGCCGGATCGGCCGGACGATGGCCGGCTCGCAACCGCACTGGCCGCAGCGCCCGCGCGCCGGTGAGGACGCCCCGAACGTGATCCTGATGCTGGTGGACGACTTGGGCTTCTCCGACTTCGGCTGCTTCGGATCCGAGATCGAAACCCCCGAGATCGACCGGATGGCCGCCGAGGGACTGCGGTACACGAACTTCCACGTCACCCCGATGTGTTCCCCGACCCGGGCCGCACTGCTCACCGGCCGCAACTCCCATGCCGCCGGCATCGGGTACGTCGCGCACGCCGATCCCGGCTTCCCCGGCCTGGCGATGGAACTCGCCGACGACGTGAGCACCATCGCCGAGGTGCTGCGCGACACCGGCTACTCCACCCTGATGGTCGGCAAATGGCACCTGTGCAAGGACGCCGACATCACCGAAACCGGGTCGAGGAACTCCTGGCCGCTGCAGCGCGGTTTCGATCGCTACTACGGGATCATGGACGGGATGACGAACATGTTTCGTCCGCACGCCCTGTACCGGGACAACTCCGTGGTCACCCCCGAGGATTACCCCGACGACTACTACTTCACCGACGACATCACCGATGAGGCGATCTCGATGGTGCGCTCGGTCAAGGCCTCCGATGCCACCAAGCCCTTCCTGTTGTATTTCTCCCACGGTGCGGTGCACGCCCCGTTGAACGCCCGGGCCGAGGACATCGAGAAGCATCGGGGCGCCTACGAGATGGGGTGGGACGCGCTGCGCGAACAGCGCTTCGCCCGGATGAAGGAGCTCGGCATCTTCGCCGAGGACGTGCAACTGCCCCCGCGCAATGCCGAGGCCGGCAACGACGTCCAACCCTGGGACTCCCTGACCACCGACCAGAAGCGCATCTTCGCCCGATACATGGAGGTGTACGCCGCGATGGTGCAGACCGTCGACACCTCCCTGGCCCGGCTGCGCGCCGCCCTGGAGGAACTCGACGAATGGGACGACACCTTCGTCCTGCTGCTGTCCGACAACGGCGCCTCCCGCGAGGGCGAGGCCCAGGGCAGCAGCCAGTACTTCGACGTGCTGCGGCACTACCACGGGGCCGGTGACCTGGCCGGGGCCTTCGACCGTGACCTGTCCGACTTCGACGAACTCGGTGGGCCGCGCACCCTGCCGCACTATCCGCGCGGTTGGGCGATGGCCTCGAACACCCCGCTGCGGCTGTACAAGATCAACACCCACGCCGGGGGACACTCCACCTCGGCGGTGCTGTCGTGGCCGCGGGGCCTGGACGGGCAGGGCGGGCAACTGCGCCGCCAGTACACCCACGTCACCGACGTCTTCCCGACCCTGCTGGAGATCTGCGGCGCCACAAATCCCGACCACCGCCACGGGGTACCGCTGAAGCCGCTGGCCGGGGCGAGTTTCGCCGACAGCCTCACCGACGCCGACGCCGCCGAGCACCACCGGGAGCAGTACTACGAGATGATGGGCCACCGCGCCTACTACCGGGACGGCTGGGAGGTCGTCACCCTGCACCCGGCAATGACCGAGTTCGGCGACCACGAGTGGCAGTTGTACAACCAGCGGGAGGACCCGACCCAGACCACCGACCTGGCCGCCGAGCACCCCGAGTTGGTGGCGGAGCTGTCGGCCGCCTGGGACGAGGCCGCCTGGCGCAACCAGGTGTACCCGCTGAACGAGGGGTCGGGGCTGTTGCGCAACCAGCGCCCCGAACGTGAGGACGTGTTCGCCCGACCGGCCCGGTTCGTCCCGGGTACCCCCACGATCGAGCGCTACCGCTCGCTGATGCTGGTCTACCGCCGCGACTTCGACGTCACCGTCGACCTGGATTTTCGCTCCGGGGACGCCGGGGTGCTGTTCGCCCACGGCTGCCAGAGCGGCGGGTACTCGCTGTCGATCGAGGACGACCGGCTGATCTACCACCACAACAGCTCCTCGATGATGACCGTGCTCGACTGCGGCGAGCTGGCCGACGGGGTGCGAGAGATCGGCCTGCACGTCACCGCCCTGGCCGGTGGCGCCCGGGTGAATGTGCGGGTCACCGTCGAGGGTCAGGAAGGGGCCTCGGCCGAGGGCATCGACATGCCGATGGGGCAGGCGATGTTCCAGGGCATCGACATCGGGGCCGACCGGGCCTCCCCGGTGTCGTGGGAGCGGTACGACAAGCACCGCACCTTCCCCTATTCCGGACGACTCACCGCGGTCACCTGGACCCCGGGCTCACCCGCCCCCGGCACCGGCCCGGACGCATTGCCGCGGATGCGCGAACTCGGCCTGAAATATGAGTGAGGAGTGACCCACGACGACTTCCACCGGCTGTGTTACGGGCCGGTGGTGGAGGAAACAACCCCCTGGAACCCGACGGGTTCCACCCCCTGATTGTCCTGTCGGGGCAGGCCCCTCGACAGGCAAGGCACGACCGCATCCGGCCCCCGGCCGGACCGAACCAAGGAGCAATGACGTGTCAGCCCCAGACCTGGAATTCCACAACCTCGGTGACCGAGAACTGACCCCCGCCCAGCAGATGGCAACCGACTACGCCAACGCGAACCCGGTTCCGTTCAACGTCGACGCGATCAAGGGTGCGGCGCAGGCCGCGACCGGTCTGACCGACTTCGGCCCCGACGTCGACGCCCTCACCGAGCGGATGCAGGTGTGGGTGGATGTCGGCAACGAACCGATCCGGTCGAACCTGGCCCGGATGGCGATGTTCGGGCTGATGACCAAGTATCTGTCGAACCGGATGCGGGTGTACGACTTCGTGGCCAAGCATCCCGAGGTGCGCGAGATCGAGATCACCAAGCCGGTGATGGTGATCGGCCTGCCGCGTTCGGGCACCTCGCACCTGGTGAACCTGTTGGCCGCCGATTCGCGGTTCCGGGCCGCCCCGATCTGGGAGCTGGACTCCCCGGTGCCGCTGCCCGGCGGTGGTGCCGGCCCGGACGGGATCGACCCGCGCTACAAGCTGCAGGAGCAGACCTGGGAAATGATGGTCGCCTCCAACCCGTACATGCCCTCCTGGCATCCGATGCAGCCGTGGCGGATCGAGGAGGACATCGAGCTGCACGCCCAGGACTTCTCCGGCTACTACCCCGAGCAGCTCTTCCAGCACGCCGAGCAGTGGCGCGACTACTACCTGGCCCACGACCAGACCCCGCACTACGAGTACCAGAAGCTCGTGATGCAGATCATGACCCACTTCCGGCCGAAGGATCAGTGGGTCACCAAGTACCCCGCCCACGTCGAGAACATCCCGGCCCTGCTGAACGTGTTCCCGGACGCGGTGCTGGTCGAGACCCACCGCGACCCGGTGGCGTCGGTGCAGTCGATGGCCACCATGCACACCTACATGGCCCAGGAATGGCAGACCGAGGTCGACCCGAAGCGGCACATGGACTACTGGACCGAACTGTGTCTGCGGCTGAAGACCGCCGGGATGCGCGACCGGCACCTGGTCGAGCCCGATCAGATCGTCGACATCCCCTTCAAGGAGTTCATGGCCGACAACTGGACGGCCGTGCACGCGGTCTACGACAAGCTCGGCATCGAGGTCACCGACGAGGCCCGGCAGGAGATCGACACCTTCATCGAGGACCACAAGCTGGGCGAGAAGGTCAGCCGGGTGCTCTACGACGTCCGTCGTGACTTCGACATCACCCCCGAGGAGATCCGGGCGCCGTTCGCCGAGTACGTCGAGAAGTTCGACATCCCGGCCGAGGTGAAGTAGTCGATGACGTTGAGTGAACAGGCCCGGCAGTTGCACGCCGCGGCGATCGAGAACTCCGGCGGATTGTCGGATTTCGGGGATCTCGACGGTTACACCGAGGGGCTCGAGGTGCTCCTCGACTCGCTGAACACCGAGGCCGAACTCACCGAGGACGGTGCCGAGGCGGTCTTCGGTGGGGTGGTCGGGTACCTGATCGCCCGGCTGGTCGCCCCGGCCGGGCTGAAGGCGGTGCCGGGGGTGGGGGAGATCCCGATCACCGCACCGTTCTTCATCACCGGCCTGCCGCGCAGCGGCACCACCGCCTCGCACCGCTTGTTGGCCGCCGACCCGCGCCACCAGGCCCTGGAAATGTGGCTCGGGTTCAGCCCGCAGCCACGACCACCGCGCGAGACCTGGCCGGACAATCCGGCCTATTCGGTGTTCGCCGAACGGTTGAACTCCGGGCTGCAGGGCACCGCGGAGGGTCGGGCGCTGCATTACCTGAGCGCCGAACTGCCGGACGAGTGCCACCATCTGACCGCGCAGATGTTCGTCGGCAACAGCTTTCCGAGCCTGGCCAATGTGCCGAGCTACGTCGAGTGGTTGGGCCGCAACGACTACACGGCGGCGATGGCGCGGCACAAGCTGAACCTGCAATTGATCGGGTCGACCAGCCCCGAGAAGCGGTGGGTGTTGAAGAACCCGGGCTACCTGGGGGCCCTGCCGGGCCTGTTCCGGGTGTACCCGGACGCGATGGTGATCGTGATGCACCGCGACCCGGTCGAAACCATCCCGTCGGTGTGCAGCGTGATCCAGTTCTACCAGGGCGCCACGTCACCGCGGCAGCGCGGCCGGGCCCTGGCCGACACCCAACTGCAGATGCTCAGCGCGGACACCGAACGGTTCCTCGCCCATCGCGAGCAGTACGCCGACCGGATCGTCGACGTGCTCTACCGGGATTACGTGGCCGACCCGATCGGCACGATGCGGCAGGTGTACGAGCGTTTCGGGTTGGCCTTCGACGATCGGGCCGAGCAGGCGATGCGGGCCGAGTACGAGTTGTCGATCAGTGGTGACCGGGCGCCCCGGCACAGGTACGCGCTGGCCGATTTCGGGTTGACCCGCGAAGAGGTGGACGAGCGGTTCGCCGGCTACCTGGCGGCATTCCCGGGAATCCGGGACTGACCAACCTCCCCACCCCCGCAGCCACGCACAACAGGAGCGGTACCGCATTCCGGCGGTACCGCTCCTGTTCGTGTGCGGTGGGGCTCAGTAGGCGGCGCGGGCGCCCCCGTCGATGCGCAGGTCGGCGGCATTCCAGTAGACGGCCTCGTCGGAGGCGGCGAAGCAGATGAACGCGGCCAGTTCGTCGGCCTCACCGGATTCCTCCTGACCCCACAGGTGCAGCAGGCGGCCGTACCAGTCGCCCTGGTAGTCCTTCACCTGCTCCCAGATGTCCCACATCATCCTGGTCTTCACCCCCGACGGGGTGAGCGAGACGGCGCGGATCCGCTTCGGGGCCAGCTCCACGGCCAGGCCGAGGGTGGCGGTGGTCAGTGCCGCCTTCGAGGCGCCGTAGGCGGTGAGTTCGGGCATCGCCTGGGTGGCCGAGGTGGAGGAGATGTTGATGATCGAGCTGCCCACACCCTCCACCATGTGCGGCAGGGCCTCGGCGATCACCCGCATCGGGCCGTGGAAGTTCACGTCCATCAGTTTGCGGGCCACCTCGGAGTCGTACTCGGCCAGCGGGGTCTTCAGGGTGAGGCCGGCGACGTTGGCGACAACGTTGATCCGGCCGTCCAGATACTCCGCGGCCGCCGCGACCCCATCGCGCACCGCCGACTCGTCGCCCACATCACAGGTGGCGTAGCCGAACATCTCGGGGTCTGCGCACAGCGACCTGGTTTCCTCCAGACCCTCGGCGGAGCGGGCCAGGCCGAAGACCTTCGCCCCCTCGGAAACGAAGCGGACGACGGTGGCTTGGCCGATGCCGGAGGAGGCGCCGGTGATCAGGACGTGCTTCCCGGTGAAACGCTGTTCGGTCATCTGGTGTAATCCTTTTCTCTGCGGGTGGCAGTGGCCCCCTGGGTTCGGCCGGGGGAGGGTTGGGGTTTCCCCGGTGGGCCGGGGTGACCCCGCTCGGGTGAGCGGGCGAGCACCGGTAGCAAATCGGATTCGGCGGATCCGCGCAGCACTATCCCGATGACCGGGAGAGGCTTTACCCCCCGGTCACCGGGGTGGGTCGGACGGGCCGGGCGGGGCCGGTGTCAGATGGCTTCGACCCGGGGGTAGGTGGGTTGCCACATCGCGGCGTAGACGTCCTGTACCGGGTTGGTCAGTTCGCGGGTGGCCACCCCGTCGGCGGAGGCCTGCGCGGCGACGGCCAGGGCCACGGTGGCCGAGACCATCCGCAACTGCTGCATCTCGGGCAGCAGCGAATCGCCGGGCCGGCGGAGTTTGCTGACCACCCCGGCAACGGCGGTGGCCGCGGCCGACAGCATCGACTGGGTGACCCGGGTCGCCCGGGACACGGTCACCCCCAGGCCGAGGCCGGGGAAGACCAGCGCGTTGTTGGCCTGGGCGATCTGGTGGGTCACCTCACCCATCCGGACCGGCCCGAAGGGTGACCCGGTCGCGATCAGGGCCCGTCCGTCGGTCCAGCGCAGCAGGTCGGCCGGTACCGCTTCGGCGTTGCTGGTGGGGTTGGACAGCGGGAAGATCACCGGTTGTTCGGTGTGCGAGGCCATGTCGGTGACGATCGCCTTGGTGAAGGTGCCGGCCTGGGCCGAGGTGCCGATCAGCACCGTGGGGTGCACGTTGTGCACCACATCGGCCAGGGTGTAGTGCCCGGGCCGGTCCAGCGACCACCATTGCAGGTCTTCACCGGTGCGGGCGTAGGGCTGCTGGAAGGGCCGGATCCGGTCGCCGAGCCCGGAGTGGATCAGGCCGCGGCTGCCCAGGCACCAGAACTGGCGGCGGGCGTCCTCGGGGGACATGCCATCGGCCACCATCAGGTCGCAGAGCAGGTCGGCGATGCCGATGCCCGCGGTGCCCGCCCCGTGGATCACGAAACGTTGTTCGGTCAACGGCACCCCGGTGGCCTCCACCGCCGACAACAGCGCCGCGACGACCACCGCGGCGGTGCCCTGGATGTCGTCGTTGAAGGTGCAGTGGGTGTTGCGGTACTTGTCCAGGATCCGGTGGGCGTTGGCCGCCCCGAAGTCCTCCCAGTGGATCATCGCGTGCGGGAACAGTTTGCTCGCGGTGCGCACGAATTGGTCGACGAACTCGTCGTATTCCTCGCCGCGCACCCGGGCCCGGCGCAACCCCAGGTAGCTCTCGTCGTTGAGCAGTTGCAGGTTGTCGGTGCCGGTGTCGAGCACCACCGGCAGGGCGCGTTGCGGGTGGATACCGGCCGCGGCGGTGTACACCGCGAGCTTGCCGACCGCGATCCGCACCCCACCCACGCCCTGGTCACCGATGCCCAGAATGCCCTCGGAGTCGGTCACCACGATCAGGTCGACGTCGTCGGCGTCGTGCCCGTAACCGAGCAGCGCCTCCTCCATGATCTCCGGCGCATCGATCGACAGGAACACCCCGCGCGGACGCTGCATCCAATGGCTAAACAGCTGGATCGCCTCGCCGATGGTGGGGGTGTAGATGATCGGCAGCATCTCCTCCAGATGCTCGGCCAGCAACCGGTAGAACAGCACCTCGTTGCGGTCCTGCATCGAGGTCAGGAAGAGGTTCTTGGCCAGGTTCGTGGTCTGCATCCGGTACTGGTCGTAGACCTTCTTCAACTGGTCGCTCATGTCGTTGACATGCCGCGGCAACAGCCCCCGCAGGCCGAGGGCGATCCGATCCTCGTAACTGAACGCGGTACCCCGGTTGATCATCGGCAGGGACAGGACCTCACGGCCCCGAGCCCGAATCCGCACCACCTCTCCGTCGGAGTCCTGGCCGAATTCGAACTGTTCCATCATCAAGAACCTCCTCGCGTCACCCAAAGCCTATGCTGTGCGGTTGTGAGCAGCAGCAACCGACCCCAGCCCGAACAACAAGCACCTCCGGTGCAGTGGTTGCGGGTGCAGTACGCCAAACGCGGACGCGCCCGGTTCACCTCGCATCGCGATTTCAGCCGGGCCTTCGACCGGGCGTTGCGCCGGGCCGGGGTGCCGATGGCCTATTCGTCGGGGTTCAATCCGCATCCGCGGGTGTCCTTCGCCAACGCCGCCCCGACCGGTGCGGCCACCGAGGCCGAGTATCTGGAGATCGGCACCAGCCGGGTCTGTGACCCCGCCCGCGTGCAGGAGGCACTGAACGCCGCCCTGCCGACCGGCCTGTCGGTGCTGGCGGTGGTGGAGGGCACCAGGGGTGGGCTGGCCGACCGGCTGGTCGCTTCGGCCTGGCGGGTCGAGCCGGCCGGCGTGCCCGACGGATTGCTGGACGAGGTGGTGCCGCAGTTCCTGGCCCGTGAGGGGGTGGAGGTGCAACGGATGACCAAGAACGGGATGCGCACCTTCGACGCCCGCGCCGCGGTGGTCAGCGCGGCCGTCGAGGACGGGGCGCTGCGTCTGGTGATCCGGCACACCGCGCCCCTGGTGCGGCCCGATGACGTGATCTCGGCGATGACCGTGGTGGACGACAGATTCGCCCCCGAGGGGGTGTTGTTGACCCGGCTGGCCCAGGGGCCGCTGGACGGGGAATCGGTCGGGGATCCGCTGGCCGAGTGAGGTTCCGGTTGCTCGTGACGTGAGTCGCTGGTGCCCGGGATTGGTCGGTTGTGCGATAGTGGACTCAGGTTTGGGTGCCGCCGGCACCTGAGTTCGGCACCGAATGCCGCCCCGGAGATGACGAATGGGGGCGGGATCGGCCGCGTACTCGACCGCGACGCAGATGCGACCGCGGGGGTGCGTGAGACGTAGGTGTCGAGACCGCCAGCTTCCGGGTCGGCCCCGCCGCCCGGTGTCCGGGATCGGGGTGCCGTCACGCCCCGGCCTTGAGGATCCTGCATGCTCGACAACGAAGAGAACAACGCTTCGACCACCGATAACGAACCCGCCACCAAGCCGGCGCGCACCCGACGCCGCGCGGCCAGCCGTCCGGCCGGCCCGCCCCCCGAAGTGACCGTGGAAGCCATCGCTCCGGCCACCGAAACCACCACCAGCGCGGCGGCCGCCGAGGCCGGTACCGAGCCCGAACCGGCCGGTGAACCGCGCACCGCCCCCGCCCGCACCCGCCGCCGGGCCACCAAGCCCGCCGGGGAACCCGCACCGGTGACCGAGGTCGCCACCGATGAGCCCGCGGCCGAGAGTAAGCCCGCGCCGCGCCGTCGCAGCCGGGCCAAGGCCGGCGACGAGACCGAGTCGGCCACCACCGGTGAGGTGCAGGACGCGCCGGCCACCGAGCAGGCCGACGAAGCCCCCAAGCAGACCCGCAGCCGCAGCCGACGAGCCCCGGCCGCGCAGCCCGAGACCGAGGCAGCGGAGGCCGCCGCGCCGGAGACCGCAGCGAAGGGCGAGACCCCGGCCTCGGAGGAGACCCCGGCTTCGGAGGAGGCCGGCGGTGACAGCGCCGAGACGCCGACCCGCCGCACCCGCACCCGCCGCCGGGCCACCCGTCCGGCCGCCGCCCCGCCGCCGGTCGAACTCGAGGAACTGCCGGTGACCGAACCGGCCGAGCAGGAGCCGGTCGAGACCCCGGCCGCCGAGGCGGAGACCACCGAGGACGCCACGGCCGAGTCCACCGAGGACGCCGACACCGCCGACACCGAGACCGAGACCGCCGCATCGGACGAGGACTCCGACGAGGAGAAGTCCGCCGACGCCGCCGGCGATGACGATGATGATTCCGACGACGATTCGGACGACTCCGAGGGGTCGGGGGACGAGTCCTCCGGCACCCCGCGCCGTCGTCGTCGCCGCCGCGGTGGCCGCCGCCGTCGCCGCAGCAGCGACCAGGACGGCGACGCCACCCCCGACGACGATTCCGATGACGACGACAACGACGACTCGTCCGATGACGACGATCAGCCCAGCAGCGGTGACACCGATTCCGGCAGCGGCACCCGCCGTCGCCGGCGTCGTCGTCGCCGCCGCGGGGAGGACTCCGGCGGTTCCGACGACGACTCGATGGATGTCGTGGTGCGGGTGCGGGAACCGCGCTCGGCCGGCTCCCGCAACGACGAGATCACCGGCATCGAGGGCTCGACCCGGATGGAGGCCAAGCGTCAGCGCCGTCGTGAGGGGCGCCAGGCCGGCCGCCGACGCACCCCGGTGTTGTCCGAGGCGGAGTTCCTGGCCCGCCGTGAATCGGTCAAGCGCGAGATGGTGATCCGGCAGAACGACGAACTCACCCAGATCGCCGTCCTCGAGGACGACGTGCTGGTCGAGCACTACGTCGACCGCGATTCGGCCGCCTCGCTGATCGGCAATGTGTACCTGGGCCGGGTGCAGAACGTGCTGCCCTCGATGGAGGCCGCCTTCATCGACATCGGCCGCGGCCGCAACGCGGTGCTGTACGCCGGAGACATCGACTGGGGCTCCTTCGGGGAGGCCGGTGAGTCGCGCCAGGTCGAGAAGGTGCTGAAGAGCGGCCAGACGATCATGGTGCAGGTCACCAAGGATCCGGTCGGAGCCAAGGGCGCCCGGCTGACCCACCACATCTCGATGCCCGGCCGGTACGTCGTGTACTCACCGGGGGCCCACCTGTCGGGTATCTCCCGCAAGCTGCCCGACACCGAACGGCAGCGGCTGCGCGAGATCCTGTCCCGGGTGGTCGACGAGTCGGCCTCGGTGATCGTGCGCACCGCCGCCGAAGGGGTCAGCGAGAAGGAGCTGGTGCACGATGTGAACCGGCTCAAGGCCCAGTGGGAATCGATCGACAAGAAGCGCAAGGGGTCGGCCCCGCAGCAGCTCTACGGGGAGCCGGACCTGACCGTGCGGATCGTCCGGGACCTGTTCACCGAGGACTTCGTTTCGTTGACCATCGACGGCAACGACGGTGAGGACGACGCCTTCGACACCGTGACCGCCTACGTGGCCGATGTGGCCCCGCACCTGAGCGACCGGATCACCAAGTGGAACCGGGACGGCGGCGATGTGTTCGCCGCCCGCCGCATCGACGAGCAGATCTCGAAGGCGATGGAACGCAAGGTGCACCTGCCCAGCGGTGGTTCGCTGGTGATCGACCGCACCGAGGCGATGACGGTGATCGACGTGAACACCGGCAAGTTCACCGGCACCGGCGGCAACCTGGAAGCCACCGTGACCAGCAACAACCTGGAGGCCGCCGAGGAGGTCGTGCGGCAACTGCGGTTGCGCGACATCGGCGGCATCATCGTGATCGACTTCATCGACATGGTGTTGCCCAGCAACCGCGAATTGCTGTTGCGCCGGCTGGTCGAGTGCCTGGGTCGGGACCGCACCCGGCACCAGGTGGCGGAGGTCACCAGCCTCGGGTTGGTGCAGATGACCCGCAAGAAGATCGGCACCGGCCTGGACAGTGCCTTCAGCGAACCGTGTGAAACCTGCCAGGGACGTGGCTACCACGTGCACACCATGCCGGTGGCCTCGCAGGCCCAGGCCGATGGTGGGGAGCGGCGCAGCCGCGGTAACCGCAACCGGCGCGGTAAGGGCGGCAACAACAACGGTGCGGCCAAGGACGAGCAGAAGCAGTCGGAGACCAAACACAACGGTGACGCCGAGCATCAGGCGCACAACCGTGAAGACCTGATGAAGGTGGTCGCCGCCACTGTCGGGGGAGCGCAGAAGGCCGCCGAGGAGCAGCCGGACGCCGGCGTGCAAGACGCCCCGCAGGAGGTCTCGGAGCAGGCTGCGGAGGACACCGGCGCGAAGAAGTCCGGGTCGCGATCGAGCCGGGGGAAGGCCACCAAGGACACTGCGAAGGACGCCGCGGCCGACTCCACCGACGAGGCGCAGTCGGACGAGGCGGGCGAGGCGAAGGCGGATCCGGAGACCAAGCCGGCCCGACGTCGGCGCAGCAGCCGCAGCACCTCGAAACCGGCCGAGGAGGCCAAGGACGAGGGGGCCGACACCGAGCCGTCGACCACCGAGCCGAAGGCCGATACGACCGAGGCCGACGAGCCGAAGGCCGAGGAGACCAAGCCGAAGCGCACCCGCAGCCGCAGTACCAAGGCCAAGCAGCCCCCGGCCGAAACCGACGGGCAGGCCGAGCCGGCCGGTGAGCAGACCGAGTTGGCCCCCGAGGGGGACGCCCTGCAGGCTGCCGAGCCGGAGCCGTCCGAGGCCTGATCCACCACTGCCTCTGAGCAGGGCCGCAAGCCCGGGTCGAGCCCGTACTGTGTTCGACGGGTTTCGACGGACGGCCGCTGCGCGGCCTGCTCAACCGGCGTCGA
>JAAYAO010000069.1 GCA_012719335.1 Propionibacterium sp.
CCCCGACGCCCCGGCGCCGCTGGCAGGGGGTGGCCGTGGCCGCGGTTGCCGCCCTGGTGGTGGGTGGCGTCGCCGCCGGCACCTGGGCGCTGTCGCCCGGTGAGGCCGTCAACGCCCCCGCACCACAACCCGCACAGGAGCCGGGTGACCCGGCCCCGCAACCCGCCGGTGGCCCCGACGAGGCCTGGGACGGGGTGCAGCACGAGGTGTCGGCCGCGGCGATCCCCACCATTCCGCAGGACAAGTACCTCTACGTTCAGTGTGTCTCCGACCAGGACGGCCTGGGCACCATGCGCCGCGAATACATCGCCGCCGACGGCTGGCAGTGGGTGTGGCAAACCCACCGAACCGGCGACGGCAACAGTGACTTCTACCTGTTGATCGACCCCGCCGACTCGGCGCAGTACCTCGAATCACTGCCCACCGAGCCGTCCGAACTGATGAACCACCTGCTGTCGGGGTACGGCGGCAACTCCAACACCGAGCGGGCCTTCTCGACCGCCAGCGACATCGTGCTGACCGAAATGGTCGGCGCGGAACGCGGTGCGGCACTGATGGCGGCCCTGGCCATGCTCACCGCGGACGAGGGCCGCACGATCACCGTTGAGGAGGTGACCGTGGACGGGGTGCCGGCCACCTCGGTGCGGGTCGATGTGGCCGCCGGGTCACCCGACCTGTCCGGCAAGGGCGAAGAGGTGGCGGCCAAGAGCCAGTCGATGACGGTCGGCAAGGACGGCCGGATGCTGGCCGCCGGCTCGTCCCACGACACCGGCACCGAACAGGGCACCTACCAGTCGACCTGCCGGCGCACCCTGGTCGACGAGATCGACCCGCACCTGGCCAACACCCTCGGCCTCGAGAAGGTGGCGAAGGAAGTCGGCTGACCCGGGCACCCGGCCGGTACGCTCGGCCGGGTGATCCGCACTCTCAGCAACGGTCGGGCCCGGCGCATCGCATTGACCGCACAGGGCCTGGCCGTTGCACGTCCCACCGGTGCGGTCACGATGCGCCAGGTGCAGCGGATCATCGACCGGCTGGCCCTGTTACAGATCGACTCGATCAACGTGGTCGCCCGTGCCCACTACCTGCCGATGTTCTCCCGGCTGGGGGAGTACGACCGGGGGTTGCTCGACCGGGCCGCGCACCGCCGGCCCCGCCGGTTGTTCGAGTACTGGGGGCATGCCGCCTCGTTGATCGACGTACGGTTGTACCCGGCCCTGCGGTTCCGGATGGCCGGCGCCGATCAGGAGGCCTGGGGCGGAATGCGTCGGGTGAAACGCGACCACCCGCAGCTGGTCGATGAGCTCCGCCAGGTCGTGAAAGAGCACGGGCCGGTGACTGCACGGGAGGCCGAACGCATCGTCTTCGCCGACACACCGGTACGGGATCGCGACCACTGGGGCTGGAACTGGTCGCTGGTCAAGCAGGCCTTGGAGTACCTGTTCTGGGCCGGGGAGATCTCCTCGGCCCACCGCAACGCCCAGTTCGAACGGGCCTACCTGCCCACCGAGCAGGTGGTGGGCCGGGCCCTGGCCGAAACGCCGGTGCTCAGTATCAACGAGGCCATGGACGAACTGTGCCGGCGCGCGATCCGGGCATTGGGGGTCGGCACCACCGGCTGTGTGGCCGACTACTTCCGGATCCCGAACGCG
>JAAYAO010000529.1 GCA_012719335.1 Propionibacterium sp.
CGGCGCGTCCCCCTCGTAGAGGAACTGGGCGACGTAGCCGAACAGCAGTGAGGAGGCGAACGGTGAGGGACGGGGTGTGGTCACCTCCACCACCTGCACCCGGCGGCTGCGCACCCGGGTCATCAGGTCGACCAACCCCGGCAGGTCGAACACGTCCCGGACGCATTCGCGCACCGCTTCGAGCACGATCGGGAAGTCGGGGAACCGGGCCGCGACCTCGAGCAGTTGCCCGGCCCGTTGCCGTTGCTGCCACAGGGCTTGGCGTTGCCCCGGGCGGCGGCCGGGCAGCAGCAGGGCCCGTCCGGCGCATTCGCGGAAACGAGCGGCGAACAGGGCCGAGCCGCCGACCTGTTCGGTGACCAGGTCGGCGATCTCGTCCGGGTCGATGATGATCTGCCCGGTCAGGTCGGGGCCGGTGTCGTCGTCCCCGCCGGTGTCGGGCAGCCGCAACACGATGCCGTCGTCGGCGTACATCGCCGACACCTCGACGCCGAACCGTTGCCGCAGCCCGGCCGCGATCGCCAGCGACCAGGGGGCGTGCACCGGGGCGCCCCACGGGGTGTGGATCACCACCCGCCAGTCGCCGAGTTCGTCGCGGAAGCGTTCCACCACGATCGTCCGGTCATCGGGCAGCACCCCGGTGACTTCCCGTTGCTCGGCGAGGTAGCCGATCAGGTTCTCGCGGGCCCGGTCGTCCAGGGTGGTGAGCCGGTCGCGGGCCCGGTCGGGGTCGAGGGTCGCGACCTCCCGGACGAAAGCGCCCACCGCGGCACCGAGTTCGGCCGGACGCCC
Organism: Propionibacterium sp.; assembly: GCA_012719335.1. Classification (GTDB taxonomy): domain Bacteria; phylum Actinomycetota; class Actinomycetes; order Propionibacteriales; family Propionibacteriaceae; genus JAAYAO01. The sequence continues at coordinate 793 of JAAYAO010000529.1, forward strand.
GATCGTGTCGCCCTTCCAGAACGGCAACCGGCCCGGTTCGCCGGGGGCGGGGGCGAACAGTACCTGGTCGTGGGTGATCTCCAGGATCCGCCAGGTCGAGGTGCCCAGGGTGATCACGTCGCCGACCCGCGACTCGTAGACCATCTCCTCGTCGAGTTCACCGACCCGCCGCCCGGGCCCGTCGCCGGCGACGAAAACCCCGAACAGGCCCCGGTCGGGGATGGTGCCGCCGGAGGTGACCGCGAGCCGTTGGGAGCCCCGACGGGCGACCAGGGTGGCGGTGCCGCGATGCCAGGTCAGTCGGGGACGCAGTTCGGCGAAGGCCTCGGACGGGTAGCGGCCGGACAGCATGTCCAGCACCGATTCGAGTACCGGCCGGGTCAGGCCGGCGAAGGGTGCGGCCCGGCGCAGCATCGTTTCCAGTTCGGGAACGGTCCAGTCGTCCATCGCGACCGCGGCGACGATCTGCTGGGCCAGCACATCGAGCGGATTGCGGGGTACGGCGAGTTCTTCGATCGCCCCGGCCGACATCCGCTCGGTGGTGACCGCGCAGGCAACCAGGTCACCGCGATACTTCGGCAGGAACACCCCTCGGGAAACGCCGCCGACCTGGTGACCGGCCCGGCCGATGCGTTGCAGGCCCGAGGCCACCGATGGAGGTGCTTCGACCTGTACCACCAGGTCGATCGCGCCCATGTCGATGCCGAGTTCCAGCGAGGAGGTGGCGACCACCGCCGGTAGCCGGCCGGCCTTGAGGTCGTCCTCGATCCGGGCCCGTTGTTCGTGCGAGACCGACCCGTGGTGGGCGCGGGCGAGTTCACCGGTGTGGGGTCTTGTGTAGGCGGTGGCGGTGGACAGGTTGACCGAGTGGGGCGGCCCGCCGACGCCGCGCAGGTCGCCGGGCGGCAGGCCGCTGCGTTCGTCGGCGATCTCGTTGATGCGGGTGGTCAGGGTTTCGGCGAGCCGGCGGGAGTTGGCGAACACCAGGGTGGAGCGATGGGCCTGGATCAGGTCGACGATGCGTTCCTCGACATGGGGCCAGATCGAGCTGCGGCGCGGTTCACCGGCGGCCGGGCCGAGCAACGATTCGGGCCGGCCGATGGCGGCCAGGTCGTCCACCGGCACCTCGACGGTGAGATCCCACTGCTTGCTGCCGGGCGGGTTCACCACGCTGACCGGACGTCCGCCGGCCAGGAAGCGGGCCACCTCGTCGATCGGGCGCACCGTGGCCGACAGGCCGATGCGTTGGGCCGGACGGGCCAGCAGCGCGTCCAGTCGTTCCAGGGACAGGGCCAGGTGGGCCCCGCGTTTGGTGCCGGCCACCGCGTGGATCTCGTCGATGATCACCGTGTCGACGGTGCGCAACACCTCGCGGGCGCGGGAGGTGAGCAGCAGGTACAGCGATTCGGGGGTGGTGATCAGAATGTCGGACGGGTGCTGGACGAACCGGCGCCGCTCGGCCGCCGGGGTGTCACCGGAGCGCACCGCGACGCTGATCTGCGGCCGGGGCTGCCCCAACCGGTCGGCGGCATGCCCGATGCCGACCAGCGGTGCCCGAAGGTTGCGTTCGACATCCACCGCCAGCGCCTTCAACGGGGAGATGTACAACACCCGGCACCCATCGACAGGTTGAGCCGCCGCGCTTGCGCGGCGCGTCGAAACCTCGGGCTGCTCCGCCGACTCCCGATCGTCCCCACGCGAGGACGGACCCGCCGCCAACCGGTCGATCGCCCACAGGAAGGCCGCGAGTGTCTTACCCGAACCGGTGGGCGCCACCACCAAGGTGTGTTCGCCGGAACTGATCGCCGACCAGGCTCCGGCCTGGGCTTCGGTGGGCGCGCTGAAACTGGCACCGAACCACTCCCGGGTCGGTACACTGAACCGTTGCAGCACTTCGTCGTTCATCAAAAGTCCACTGTGCCACCCGATGCCGACAACCCACGCGGGCCCGGCCCCCGGCTGCTGGGGTCCGCACCGCATGGCGCGATGCCGCGACAACCCGCGCGGGCCCGGCCCCCGGTCACTGGTGGCCCTCGCGGGGGTCGGGCGGTTCGACGCCAAGCCGGCGCACGTCCAGTCGCGGCGGCCGCATCCCGGCGCGTACCTGCAGGTGCTTGAGCCGCACCACGATGAAGACCGTCAGCAGGATTCCGATCACGGTCAGCACCCCGCTGGACAGCAGCGTCCACTGGGGCCCGAGCAGTTCACCGAAGACGCCGATCACCGGTGATCCGAGCGGGGTTCCGCCGAGCAGCACCATCGAATAGAGGGCCATCACCCGGCCGCGCATCGCGGGGTCGGTGTGCAACTGCACATTGGCATTGGACGAGGTGAGGGTGAGGATCGCGAACAGCCCGGTGAACGGCAGCAGGGCCAGGTAGAGCCAGTAGTTGGGCATCAGCCCGGTCGCGAAGGTGAGCACCCCGAACACCATGGACGCGATCACAATGAACCGTACCCGGGGGGCGCGGCTGCGCCGGGCGGCCCACAGCGCCCCGAACAGGGAGCCGATCGCCATCACGGAGCCGGCCATGCCGTAGTCCTCCGCGGTGCGTTGGTAGAACTGCTGCACCATCACCGCATTGGTCATTTGGAAGTTCAGCCCCCAGGTGCCCACATTGAAGGCGATGCCGAGCACCAGCAGCAGGTCGGCGCGTTCGCGCACGTAGCGCACCCCGGCCCGGATCTGCCCCTTCATCCGGGGCGCCCGTTTGGCCAGGCTGAGCTTGGAGGCGTCCAACACCCCGAGGGCGATCAGGAAGGCGGCGTAGCTGAAGGCGTTCAACAGGATGGCCCAGCCCGAGCCCCAACGGTGGATGATCACGCCGGCGATCGCGGGGCCGATCAACCGGGCGAGGTGGAAGCTCACCGAGTTGAG